>JAOAAF010000158.1 GCA_026419015.1 Spirochaetota bacterium | reverse complement strand
ATCATGGGGTGTGCCCAACTTTTTTAAAAGAGCTTCTTCGCACAGCGGTTCATTTTGTAAAATCACTTCCCACATCACTATCCCCCACTAACAGGTGGGAAAAATGCCACTTCATCTCCCTCCTTAAGTTCCATATCCCATTGTGCATGCGATGCGTTGACTGCAACTAAAACAAAATTGCTATACTGCGCAAGATTAGGATGTTGTGCCTGTAAAGTATCAAAGAGATTTGACGGTGTGCATCCCATTGGAACATCAATATGCTGCTCTCGAAATCCACACGCTTCAGCTAATGATGCAAACATTTTCACGCGAATTTGTATCATCAAATTATTTCTTTATTTGTTTTCGTTTCATCATAAAAATATAATGTTTAATATACGGATGAAAGCTTTCATGAAATTGAGATAAATCAATCTCCTTCCAATCTTTCAAAATCGCCGAAAGTCCCGTTTTCGTAATATCCTCCTCTGCGGCATCGATCAAAATGCGAAAGCGCTTAATTACTTCTCTATCAACAGCATCTATCGCAAGTTTATTCATCTCAGTGCACAACTTTAAAAGATTTGCTTTCTTCTTCCCCGCTTTCGATTTTGTTTTTGTTACCAATGCATTTGCTCCAGCTACCTTCTCTTGAATTTTAACGTTTGTTATTGGTGTTTTTTTGGTCTTTTCTTTTGTTGTCTTTTTCCCATCTTTCTTTCCCACCATCAACCTGTTCTCCCTTTACGTTTTTTCGCATTAAGCAGCTTGTTCTCTATTTTAAATTTTGATAATAATACCCCTGCGAAAATTTTAATCCAAATGCAAAAACCAAGCGCCGCTTATTCAAGACTATTTTGCGAAAATGTCACATGGTGTAAAGAATTTTTTTGCAAAATATTATGTCGGAATAACTGATAAATACATAAAAAAACAGGGATGGGAATCCCTGTTTTTTCAAAATCAAACATTTTTTTCATTATTTCTTTATTTCTTTTTCATAATAATATTGTTTTGGGCAACTGCCAACTTCGCAAGGGGAATGGAATAAGGTGAGCACGATACATAATCCAAACCTACTCGCATGCAAAATTCAATATTCTCAGGATCTGCGCCATGTTCGCCGCATAACCCCATTTTAATATCTGGCCTTGTGAGCTTGCCACGAAGCGCAGCGATCTGAATTAATTCCTTTACTTGTTCTCCTAACACTTTAAAAGGATTATTTTTTAACAAGTCAAATTGCGTATAGCTCGGGAAAAAGGAGTTAATATCATCTCGTGAAAGGCCATAGGTTGTTTGGGTAAGGTCATTCGTACCGAAACTGAAAAACTCTGCGTAGAGAGCAATCTCGCCCGCTGCCAACGCTGCAGCGGGGAGTTCGATCATCGTACCCACGCTGTATTCGAGATCATTAATTCCGTATTCTTTAATCACTTCTTCTTTAATATCGCGAATACCCTTCACTTCTTTGCCCTCAATTTTTTTCCCATTTCTTATAAACTTCAATTCTTGTTCGGACATCACAATCGGGATCATAATTTCAGGAACTACCTTAATTCCTTCTTTGCGCAACATACACGCTGCTTCGAAAATTGCACGCGTTTGCATTTCGTATATTTCTGGATACGTAATCGCTACCCGACATCCCCTATGTCCCAACATTGGATTCATCTCCGCCATTTCTTCGCATCTCGCTCTTATTTCTGCCGCCGAGATTCCTTTTTTTCTTGATTTCATATACTCGATGAATTCTTGCATGCTCTCTTCGGTTCGGGGTAAAAATTCATGCAACGGTGCATCCAATAAACGTATAGTAACTGGTTTGCCCTCCATTATTTTAAAGAGTTCATAAAAATCGCTTCGTTGCATGGGCCGTAAGTTTTCAAGCGCAGCCCTCCTTTCAGCTTCACTTGTTGCAAGAATCATTTCTCTGAACTTCATTATGCGCTTTTCGTTGAAAAACATGTGTTCTGTTCGACACAATCCAATGCCATCGGCATGAAATTCTTTCGCCACGCGCGCATCTCTTCCCAAATCTGCGTTTGCGCGCACATTGAATTTATCAATAAAATGCTCTACGATATTTAGAAAATCGATCAACCCATTCTTTTTAAATTCGGGTTCAATGAGACCAACTTTATCCAAGTAAATTGTTGGCGGTTCATAATACGGAACATTAATAGAAACATAATCCCCTTCTTTAACGGTTTTCCCTGCAAGCGTAAAGGTATTCCCGCGAATTTTCATTTCAGGTTGCACCATCGCCACCTTTCCAAGGCTTCGCGCAACAACAGGCGCGTGGGAAGAAAAACCACCCTCCGTGGTAATCACACCTTTTGCTACTTCAATAGCCTTTACATCCTCTGCGTAAGTTGCTGGCATTACCAAAATGAGATTGGTGTCACCACCATGCATAATTGCACGTTTGTATTCTTCAAGCAATCGAGGTGTTGAGAAAAATACTCTCCCAATCGCCGCTCCCGTTGAACCCGCAATTCCGCCTTTAATGCTTTTCACATTTTTTACTGTCCGAGGATCAATTACAGGATGGAGCAACTCATTCAACTGGTTTGGTTTAATACTTTGAACTAAATATTCTTCAGAAATGATCTTTCTTTTACATAGATCCAACAGTGTTTTTACATGCGACTGTGTTGATTTTTCATCGACCTCCCTCTGTTCAACAAGCCAGAAATCTCCCTCTTCTATTGTAAATTTAATTTCGCGGATTTCTTTAAAATTATCTTCCACTTTCCGAGCAATTTCCACAAGTTTATCGTAATATTTTTTATCTAATTTGGAAATTTCTTTTGGTTTTCCCCGATCGACATCAAATTCATTTTGCAAAAAATTACCTTGAATTTCCGGTTCACCAGTTACAATGTTGCGCGTGTAATAGTTTCCTGAGTATGAATTGTTTCCATAGTTTCCATATACCATCGCTTGAACCATAATCGAAAGCGAATTATCCACATCGATTTCGCTATCGCAATAATTTGCTGCCGATGCTTTCAAAATCAGGCTTATCTGATCATACACATCCTGACTGAATTTATCGCCCAAAAATTTTTTGTAGTGTTCAACAACACTGCGCATTGCAGTTGCTGGTGTCGCATTCCCTTTTGGATCGAATTTTTTAATTTCATCATGAGGAAGCTTGTATACTTTTTCTGCAATGTTATTTAAAAGAAATCGATACTCACCCCAGGCAAAATCCTCACCTGTAAATTTTGCAAAACCTTTCACTGTTACATCGTTGAGGCCAATGTTATGAATAGATGGGAAATAGGGAACATTAAGATCGGAACTTAAAACGACCTTCAATAGCAGCGGTTTTTGTGGTTCCCCGAATTTTTTCTTCATATCTTTTTCAATTTTTTCTATAAAAGGTTTAATTATCTGTTTTACGTTTATTTGTGGAAGTTTCATCGTCAATTGGGAATCGATGATAAACCCTGGAGCAATTGGTAAACCCATCATTGCTAAATCTACCGCGCGCCTGCCGCGAATCCCAAGTCGCTTTCGCTGTTTTTCATCAACTTCTTTTAAATCTTTACTGAAATATACTATATTTTCCATACCCTTATCTCCTCCCCGTTTATGGTATATCACACATTGTTAAAAAAGATTCAAAACGCGCCCCACCCCTATTTTTAAAAACTGTTCAAAACGGGGGCTCGCACCCTCTGAGAGGTACTTTTGAAGCTTCGAAACGCCCTGAATATCTTCCCCAATTACCTGAAAAAATATCGAATCGCCATTTTTCACTTTTCCCCATTTGAAAAGCGAATTGATGTCGTTTATTAATTCGCCTTCGAAAAAAATATTTACCTTTAAGTCGGGATATTTTGTCTGATAGCTTTCGATAATTTTCTTCCATGCTTCAACATTGCCATTGTGGAAAAGTTCATTGGTTACGGTAACAGCATATTTCGGTGTTATTCGCTTTTTGCCAGTTGGTTTTGCAACAACTCCACCTCGCGCTCCAATTGCGACCGGTCGAGGAGATATGGGGGCAGATGTTTCGGGACGAGCCTGCACCTGTCTCTTATACACATCTCC
>JAOAAF010000157.1:3763-4056 GCA_026419015.1 Spirochaetota bacterium | reverse complement strand
GGTATGCATTGTGAAGGCGTTCAGCAGCTTCTTTTGAATAAAGCATTGCATCGGGAGGAAGTGCTTCACCAAAATCTGCCATCCATCCCGAAAGTCCAAGCGCGATCATTTCGCGTTTTATGAGTTCCTTGTACCACGTAACGGCATCTGGATTTGTAAAATCCATCATGCCAGCAAAAAATTCTCCAAAATCTTCGGTATAAACGCTCCCATCAGCGCGATGCACTAAAAGGCCACGGGTGGCTGCTTCGCGAAAAAGCGGCCCATCGGTTGCCAGATACGGGTTTATGTAT
>JAOAAF010000157.1:0-3753 GCA_026419015.1 Spirochaetota bacterium | reverse complement strand
GAGATGTGTATAAGAGACAGGAGAAATCGTATGCCACGATCCTTGTATTTATTAATATTCTCATCGAGATGGGGATAGAGCGTTTTATTCCACTGCCAATTCCAGAAAAGGCGCTTGCCAAACGATGTCATGCGAATTCCTTCCCAATCCTGTGCCCACACTGCGGAAATCTTTGCGCCCGCAGAAAGTGCGGTTTTTAGTTTTGCATCTACCACATCTGTGCCGCCTTGTATGCCCAACACGGCGCCGTGGTAAATCCATTCCGGAAGCGGCTTTTGTCGACCTAAAAGCAGACTCACTTTGCCAACTGTTTCGGGTAACGATGACGCACATCCAACAATGAGGTTTTCCGGGATGTGCCAGAAATGGAGGGTGTGATAATTTTTTTTTGAAAAATCGAATTCGGCATAGGCGGATTCATCGGAATGCACAAAGTATTTTTCTGACGAAATGAACGTTGGTTGATTGAAATACGTGGTGTACCACGTACCACCCGCGTCGGCTTTTAAGTTTGCAAGAAGCGTGATGAGATCTTTCCCGCGCCCCACTCCTTGTTCCTGAACAAAGAGAGGAACTATTTTCCCTTTAAGATTAAAATATGTATATTGTTCGCCGCATCCATAAATTCCTTCATTGGGTTCTGCAACAAGCGTGATCCAAAAGCGATTTATTTCTGAATTTGGACATCGAAATCGAAGATATAAAAGTCCATTTTCTTCTGTGGCAATCAGCGTAAGAAGCGATTCAAATTCTATAACAATGCGCGGTGAGATTTCTTTTACAGAAAATGAAACCAGTGCTTTTTTTTCCCGTACGTATTGGTGGATCTTAAAGTGGCTATACCGCATGCGATATGTTGCCGTGCCTTTTCCTATAAAAACGCACGGATTTGCGTGATTGTGAATGAGAAATATTTTCCCGTTGTATTCAAGGGTAAACTGGTGTGAATTGTGGTTAAAAATGATCATCCCATTTCCTTTTATTGGATTATTTGCCATCCATTGATGCGACCTAAAAGTTCACATGGCCGAATGAAATCGCCATATGCCATCGATGCGTGATGAGCAATTCCATTGTATATAACTTTCTCAAGCACATCCTTTACGGGGACATCAAACTTTACCTTTACATAGGTGCCGCGCAATTTTTTATCCATCGGAATGCCGTGTGCGCGCTGTAAAAAAATGCGTTGCGAATCGCCGCAGTTGTCGAACCGTAAAATGGAGATGTCGCCAGCCTTCAGTACAAAATCGGCTGTCACACCTTTGCCACCTGCAAAATAAGTATCGAGCGAGCGGACGCATTTTCCATCCCATAAATTGCATGGAGCAACGCCGCAATGCCATAAGAGTGCAGTGTCTTCTTGGAAATCAACTTGTGAAAAATCAAAAAGATACGGCATCTTAGCACCGAGCGATTTATGAGCGATCATCGAGAGCGCGCCTTCCACATCTCCTTCGCACGCCACAATTGTGCCGTTGGATTGTACCAAAGACATTGCGGCGCAGGGCGATATACCATACCGTAGGGCAAATTCTGGCCAACATCGTATGGCAAGCGCATCGAGTTTTTCCTGTTGGATGAAAGAATGGATGCGAGCTGCTAAAAGAGCTGTTTTTTGGGCTTGTTCTTCGCTTATGCCTGTAATGTCAAAATTTTGTCGCAATTGCTCATCCCAGTACGAAACATCGGTTTCCGAAACTGGATGTTCGTACACATCGATGAGCTCATAGTGATCGATTAAAACGCCGAATTGTTGGTATGCATCTAAGTCGCGAATGCCTAAATTAAAAAATCCGTGCGCGCGGAATCCTGCAATGCCAACGTGAGCTCGTGAAAGCGCTGTGCGAACGCGAATCGCATCGATCCAGTCTTCATCGATAGTTGGCGATACTATCGCGTGATAGTTGCGAATGCCTGCTTTATAGAGGTTTGATGCGTTCAGGTTTACACCACAGACAGAATTGAGCCGGATTTTCCCACCATCGTACGGAAGTTCGGGCAATCCCCACAAAAGCACCGGAACAGGAAGGAGTTTGTGCAACTCTAACAACAAATGTCCCAGATGAAATGTGCCGCTTATGCACACCAGAGCATCGATGCGTTTTTGTGCGAGAAAACGCGCTGCCTTTTGCGCTTCATCGATCTCAATGACGAGTTCGGGCCAAATTGCGCATTCCACTTGAGGTAGTTTTTCTAAATCGATCTTGATGGTATTAAAAATCTCATTTGCCGCGCGATAATCGAATGTTTTACGCGCAAGGCAAACAATTCCCAATGTAATTGGGTGCTTCATATCGTACCTCGTTGATCCATTAAACGCTCATAAGGCAAACCGGTAAGCTCTTCGCATACGACTTTCGTATGGCGGTCGACCTCGGATTTTTTCCCACCGCGTTTTAGGCGTTCGATTTCTGCAATGAGAATCGCGTGAGTTTGCGGGGTAATTTTAAATTTTCGTGCGATCATGATTCCAATCGCAATTAGTATAAACGGAATTAAAAAGAAAAGTATTCGTAAACAGAAAAGCGTTGTTTCGCTTTGTTGTTGCACAATGGTTTGCGTCACGCCATCGATGGTAAGAATTATCGGTTTTTGATAGCCGATAAGATCGAGTATCACACCAATGAAAAATATCGTAATCGCATTGACGATTTTGCGGATGAATGTCATTGCACCTGCGTAGGAACCAGCGCGCTTTTTGCCGGTTATTATTTCATCGACATCCGTGACTGAAGGAAGAATTGCCCATGGTACCATCGTTCCTGCCGAAAGGCCAATTCCCATAAGGGCAGATACCCCAACGATGATTAGCGTAGGAGTATTCGGGGTAAACATCGATGTGATGATGAGTCCAATGCCCCAAATGCTAAGGCCAAGCATATAGGCGAACCCTTTCCCTTTTCTATTGGAAATAATCACATAAATTGGAAGCATAGAAACTTGTGCCAAAAGCATCGCGCCAACGCACGTGGAGAACAGCTTTTCGTTTCCTATGTAATAGGTAAGATAGTAAATGAAAAGCGTCATGAGCACATCCATCGCTGAATACGATGCGATATACATACCCATGTGCAAGCGAAACGATCGATTGTGCCGCATGGAAAAAAGTTCAGAAAAAAATCCAGAAAAGGTAAGAGGTGAGGTGGGCTCACAGGTTTCCATTTCCCATGTTCCAAAAAAGACAATAATCCATGGCACCATGTAAAAGATGCCGAAAATGATCGACATTACTAAAAATCCTTCTTCTTTGCGTTGTGCATAAAAGGTATCGATAAACAGCTTTGGCAGCACTGCGCTTACCAGCGAAGAAAATTGCGAACACATCATGCGCGCGCCTGAAAGGCGCATGCGAGTTTTGTAATCGCAACTCATTTCGGCGTTTAATGCTGAATAGGGGATCATCACCATTGTAAAGGCAGTGCGAAACAGGATAAAAGCAATGACATAATATAAGAATGAAAAATAAATATTCTCAAACCGAATGGTAACCCATAGCATGATGAACGATAACCCAACAGGGAGCATTCCCAACAAAAAATAAATTCGGCGCCGACCAAAACGACTTTTGGTGCGATCGGAAATAAAACCCATAAGGGGATCGGAAATCGCATCCCATATTTTTCCGGGAAGCATCACAATGCCAGCCAAATAAGGAGGGATACCGACGATATCGGTAAGAAAAAACATAAAAAGAAGGCTTATGATGAGAAACGAACCCCCTCCATAGATATCTCCAACCCCATATGCGAG
>JAOAAF010000156.1 GCA_026419015.1 Spirochaetota bacterium | reverse complement strand
AGATGTGTATAAGAGACAGGTGCCCCTGAATATGCTGCACAATTAAACGATTTTATGCAACGAATTCAAGCGTTAGTAACATAAATTTGAGATAGTCTCTTCGCATTTGCAGTGAACCAACCCCCATGAAGTCAATGGGGGTTTTTTTATTGCTTGCGAAATTGTTATGCGCTATTCGCAATGCGAATAAAGGAGGGATGGACGTGAGAAGTATAATTATTTTAATTGTGCTATTCGTTAGCAAAAATGCGTTTTCGTCTCCACTTCATGCAATAAGTTTGGAGGATCTACTCAACGAGGGGCCACTGATTTCAATAAAACAATCGCCAGAAGGAAAATTTTTATATGCAACGGCAATTGTAAAAATTAATGCACCATTGGAAGTGGTATGGAATTTGATACTAGATTTGGAACATTATAGCGAATTTATGCCGCGTGTGAAAAGTTCAAAAGTACAGTCAAAGAGCAATGATGGGAACGAAATATGCGTAAATTTTGAAATTAGTGTTCCACTGGCAAATCAACGCTATACACTAAAGTATTTACTGGACAGGGAACGAAAGATTATTAACATCGTTCATGTAACTGGTGATCTCAAAGGGAGTTGGTGGAGATGGCAACTTATGCCATCTGGCAAAGGCACCTTAGTTCAATATTGGGGTGTTACGAAAAATTATTCTCGATTATTGGAAAAATTCGAAGACGAAAGGCAAACTGTCACGGTTGGCATTAATGTTTCTTCAATGATGACGATTACCCGCACTATAAAACAGCGCGCAGAAAAATTGTATTCTGGGGAGATGTAAGGCGCTATGCAATTTTTTGAGATCATGTTGATCGCGGTGGGCTTGGCAATGGATGCATTCTCAGTTTCGGTTGGGGCAGGGATGACAATCCAGAAAGTAAATTTTGGCCATTATTTTCGTCTCTCATTCCATTTTGGTCTTTTCCAATTCTTTATGCCAATAATTGGTTATTTTGTGGGCAGGCAAATAGGTGCAATCATAGGCGATTACGATCATTGGGTTGCATTTGTGCTTCTATCGTTTATTGGGAGCAAGATGATTTACACTTCTCTCTTTCAGTCTCATGATGATGTAGAATTAACAAAAGGCGATCCATCGCGGGGATTGAATCTTGTTCTTTTGTCGATTGCCACAAGCATTGATGCGTTGGCGGTTGGGATATCGCTAGGCGTTATTGGATGTGATATCCTTTTCCCAAGCATTGTCATCGGCGTGGTGTGCGCAGCATTCTCGATTATTGGTATCTTTCTTGGCAAAAGAATAGGAATGTTAGTGGGGAAACGAGCGGAAATTTTTGGTGGTTTTATTTTAATTGCAATAGGCGCTAAAATCGTGTTTGATCATCTCATTGTTTAAATGTAATTTTTGCGCAGGTAGGTTGTTTTGTGGATATTTTGTGCTACTATTAAAAATAAAGATGAGAGGGGGAACGTTATGAATTTCATTGAATGGAATGATTCACTAAGCGTCGGGGTAGAAGTATTTGATAAAGAGCACAAGCAACTCGTCTCATTGGTCAATAAGTTAAACAGCGCATTAGCGGCAGGAAGCGCGAAGAAAACTATGGAAGACATTCTTCAGAGTCTGGTAAGATATACGCAAATTCATTTTAAACATGAAGAAGAATACATGTTGCTCTATGACTATCCCGAGTACACACACCATAAGAAAGAGCATGAAGATTTAACGGCACAGGTTCTCGACTTTCATGAGCGATATCGTTCAGGGAAAGTCTCGTTTTCACTTGAATTGATGAAATTTTTAAAAGATTGGCTTACAAATCATATTTTGGGTAGCGATATGAAGTACAAAAATTTTTTTTCGGCAAAAGGTGTATAAAGCGCGATGACAGGTATATGCCAATTACCGGATGCCGAGTAGTATCGATGAGACGATTAATAAAATTAAAATAATTTTTTTAAATTGCTCGTTATTTACCTGTTTGTTAACAAAGATACCTGCTACGGTGCCAATTATATTAATTGGTAAGAGAGAAAGCCATAACATAATTACTTCGCGCGTATAAAAACCTTGAACACAGTGACCAATTCCTATGAGAATTGTTGAAAACAGGAAAAACGCCTGAAGATTGGCTAACATGCGATCCTTTTCCCATTGTTGAAGCATCGCATGGATTATAACGGGTGGACCATTAATATTGAATGCTGCCCCGAGGCTTCCGGCTAAAAATCCGAATAGATATGTCCATCGTTCAGATATTTTTGAGGAGAAGGAAAAATTAGCTAACGAGTAAATGCAATAAAGAAAAATCAGTATGGCTAAAATTTTTTGCAATATTCTATCATCGAAATGCACGAGTATATATATACCAAACGGTATTCCTACAGTTGCACTTGCTAATAGAGGGATCAAATCGCGAAGTTCAAAGTGATCGCGCTTCGCGATGAAAAGAACCACGGTAACAGCAAAACCATTTAATAGCACAAGGGGTGTAACTATGCGAAGGGGCAATAGAAATGGCAAAATTGACATTGAGACCAACGCCATTCCGAAACCTGATATTCCTTGGACAAATGCAGAAACTAGTATCACGAATCCTATAGCAATATAAAATAGCGCATCTCCGCTCATGACGCTTTCCAAGTTGATATATCGAAAAATGAGAAAAATCGATTGGTATTATTTTATCACGAAAAATAGTATGTAAAAATTTTTTATATTAATGCAACGCTGGATGAATTCTGCTTGTTGTTTGAAATGCATCTGCTTTGTTTATTTTTGCTTCAGTAACTAATCTTACCGCAAAAATGCAGAAAGCGTATCGAAGGAAAAACGTTCAAAAGAACGTTATTTCGGATCCATAATCCACATGTTGTAGCCAGCTCTTTCAGCGGGATCCGCAGCACGTGTCTGTGGATCGCTATCTAAATAAGCATATCGGCGCGAATAGCCAGGGTTTCCCTTCAATGCTTGCTGATATTCTTCTTTTGCTTTAAAGCGCTTTCCCGTTTCAAAAAGGGCTCTTGCCAAACTGAGCCGGTATTTATGATTTTCTGGATTTAAAGCAACCGCTTTTTCATAAAGCGGCAATGCCTTTTCATATTCGTTTTTAAGAAAGTAAATGTTTCCCAAATTCACATATGCGGGAGCTCTATTGGGGTACTTTTCTATTGCTTTTTTTAAATATGTGAATGCCATATCTAGCATCCCGTGTTTCCCATGGAGCATTCCTAATCCGTTTAGTGCTTCGTAATCGAAAGGTCCATCGAGTTTTTTTGTAAGTTCTCGGACGGGTTGATCGAAACTTTTAGTTTTTATTTCATCAAGATCCAGTTCAAAGAGCACATCAATTTTTTGCTTTGATGGGAAAGCAACTTGTTCCCCTGGACCAATGTCTGCTGAAGGAAATCTGTTCCATGCACTTGAAGTTTCAATAATGTTGAATTCCGTAGTTTTTGTATGATATTTCTGGATGTGATTGGCTCCCTCTTTCCATGCAGCACAGAACGATTTACCAATCATCGTAACTTCGATGGGAACCCACACTGTACCGTTCATAAAATACAGTGAATTTTTTTCCGAAGAGATATCGGTATAGTTGTTTTCTGGGACTTCGGTATCAAACATCATGAAGATATGACCAGGTATTGTCACTACTGCAGTTTTTATTCCAATGTTTTCCAGAAGAGATGAGTATAACACGGTAAGATCGTCGCAGTCGCCCGCTTTTTTGCTCAGGGTTTCCCGTGGAAACATTACAAAATCAATAGAAGATAGCTTACCTGAACGATAACCGCTTTGTGGATCGCTGGCATAAGAAATGCCCAATGCACCTAACGAATCGAAAATGATAAGTGCTTCTTGGAGCTTTTTATTAAATCCATTGAGCATTTTTCGTTTGTAGTGCGATATCGCAGTTCGTGCAAACGATGAGATTACTTCCTCCTGGGAGGTAATAAAGCTTCCAATTTTGGCCGTATCATCCCATGTGAGGCTATTTTTGGAATAAATCCTAATTGGTTTTCTTTCGATGTAAGAAAATGTTCCTTTCGAGCATGTGTAGAAG
>JAOAAF010000014.1 GCA_026419015.1 Spirochaetota bacterium | reverse complement strand
CAGCCGAGCAAATGCGCAAATACGAACGCACGCTCGATACTGCAGATCCTTACAAGCTTAAAGCAAATGCCATTGCTCTCATGAAATATTCGTCGTGGGATAGGCTGCACAAAATCACCACTCCCTGCCTCATCATTGGAGCAAAAACCGATACCCTCCACAGCGCCGAAGCGCTACAGCGCATGGCATCGATTATAAAAAATGCAGAATACCTCGAAATGGAAAGCAACTCTGCCACTCACGGCAATGAAGCGGGTAAAATTGTCTTCGATTATGTGATAAATAAAAAATGGGAAAAATGATTATTCAACCTGAACATCAAAAACGACAGGAGCACCTCCACAACCATTTTTCTTTTCCATTCGAATTGCAGCATAATTATTTCCAATTTTCACATTTTTTTTCGTGACCCACGAAATATGCAAATTCCCATAAGAATTTACAAACAATCGTTGGTGCGAGTCAGAAATGTTTTTATATCGATAGCGCTGCGGTGCAAGAGGGTCATGCGGGATGAAATCGAAAAACACATCGCGATAGGACTTAGTGCCGTCAGGGTTATATTGTGAAATTTCAATTGCAGTAATTTTCGCCGTACCTGGAATATATTCGTAATAATAGCGTATATCCCTAAAGCAACAGCCTGAGAGAAATGCGATAACCGAGAGAAATGCTATGAAAAAAATGAATTGCTGAACGAATGTTTTCATGTATCAACCTCCTTTTTTTATTAAAGGGCTATTTTACTCGTACGAATAAAAACTATCAATCAAAAAAACCATCGAATGTGGGTCAAACCAAACAAAAGTGCGTAAGGTTTATATAATAACTCTTTCACACCAAACTAAACAACACTTTACGTGCAGTTTCATCCCATTTTACCGCACAGGGCAAATGCGTGGTCAAAGCACGATGGACATTTGATAATATTGCATTCAATGCAATCTTTTCAGTTCATGATGTCTTGCGTCGCATCCGGTGGATTGTCCACAGTGCCGTTGTTCTCACATTTCAATGAAAAAAAATCGCATACATTGCACCGGCATTGCTCGCCGCTTGTTGAAACTAAGAAAAACATTGAAAGTTATTCAAAAAATTTTGAAAAAACGGCGCATTCCTGCAACAAACCATGATTCAAAAACAAAAAAGCGCACCAAAGGTGCGCTCTTCACAAGAAGCTGGGGGATTTACCTACCACGTGTTCACGCCGTCCTGCTTATAGAAATAGTCATCGGAACTTGTCCACGTTTTTGTGCACGAGCCACTCGTATACCAGAAGCGCGGCGAGGTACGCGGTGCATTCGTTGAAAAATTCCAGTTCATAAGCGACCTTACCTGTGCGTCGTTTGCTGCAGCCCCAACCCCATTGGCCGCTTCATAATTTCCGGTCGCTGCTTGATTGACGGAATGAACATACCACACATAGGCATAGAGATGCTGCGCTGTCTGATCGGTCGTGCTAATAAAATCTGGCCAAATCCTGAAAAATGCGGTCATCTTGCGCATATCTAAATTTTCATCGCCCACAAGCCCGCCGAGCCCAGATGTTTTATATTGTTCAATTGCAATGCCATGGCGCATAATGAGATCGCGAACATACCCACGGCATACTTCACCCGTCCACTTTCCTCCAAGGTATGATTTGCCATCCTTGCTCCAAAACGGATCCAAAAGCACCAACCGTTTGGGAACAAGATTTCCCGAGATTCTTCCTGCGAGATATTCATTGCTAATGGTCCATGCTAAGGTAGTGGCAAGCTGATTTCCAAGTGAGTGGCCAACAATGCGGATATGGCCACCCGTATAATTTGAAAATGCCTGGCGATACACTTCATAAATGAGTTGGGTGAGATTCATCGTTGTGGAAAAATTCCGATAGCTTCCATCCTGCACGCGATAGCGCATCTGGCGTGGGCCATTGGCAGTCCACAACTTTGCTTCTGCATCCTTCACTTCGCCTTCATCGGCAAATTGTGCCCAATACACAACGGCAACATTATACCCTTTGCTGCGCCAGGTTTGCGCTGCGTTGAGCAGGCCACAATAGCCCGCATAGAAGAAGAATGGATTTTCTCTCCCAAAATTGTTTTGCGATGTGCCATTTTGCCACCCATGGATGTATAAAATCACCGGCTTTGTGGGATCATAATAAGAATTGGGCCGCTCCGGTACAAATTTTTCAAACTCGCCATTTGAACCTAAAAAATAAATGCCATAATCGAGATCAGCGGTAGTAAAGGTAAACGTTGTTTGGGTAATAGTTGCCGGTTGCCCCGATGGCGTTTTAATATTTGCTGCATCCAAAATCACTTTATATTGCGTATTTTGCCGAAGCCCTTTATATTCGACCTTGTTTCCATTCTGATAAAATTGAAACGTCGGCTTAAACGTTGCAACTCGATTCGCATAGCTGATCGTTCCTTCCACCAGTGCGTTGTCGCTTGCGCGAACCACTTTGAATGTCGACGAATTTAATGTTGATGGATTGATGTCACAATCAAATGAAACGGTTATCCATTGTGAAATTGGTACATTCGTCTGGTTATTAACATTCGATGTAGTGGCATATCGGGGCCCATCCAGCACATCGAAAGCGTAAAACATTGCATTTTCGGGTGGCTCTGACCCCTCTTGGGCACCTTCATTATACGTATCAATTTCACATGCGATCAATGCCAAAAAAATCGCGGCAAAAATGCTTAAAAAACACCATTTCTTTGTCATATAAAATACCCCCGCCTTTCTAAGTCTAATAAAACCGTCTGGTCGTTATGGATTTAATATATCAAATAAAAAGGGTGCTGGCTGGACAAATTGAAACGCGGGCTCAAATTGTCCATATGGATTAATATTTTTTTGTTCGCGCGCGATATTCAGAAGGGGTCATGCCAGTAATGTGATAAAACGTGCGGTTAAATGAGCGCAATTGTTCAAATCCAACTTCGAAAGCAATTTCAGAAATTGTCTTATTCGTGGTTAAAAGGGAATTCTTTGCTTCTTCAATGCGCAATTCGTTTATGTAATCCCCCAATTTTTTCCCTGTGTATATCTTAAATGCCTTTCCAAAACGCGCTGGGCTCATGGAAACCAACGATGCCAACCCTTCCCGAGAGATATCGAATCGATAATTTTCATGAATATACGCTAACGCCTGAGCGATTTTTTCTTTGGTCGACTCTGTAAGCACAGTATCCATGCGCATTCCATTTCCCTGCTCAAGGTGAATCCTTTCATTCTCAATGGGATGTCGCTGTGCAGTGATCTTTTCATCGTTAAATAAATTGCGTTCTTGTACACAGATGTCCACGGCAGATGTGCGTGCGTGGGAGGCTGTTTTCAATGATTCCTCAAAAGGCCGCAACAATCCCATTTTCACAACAATTGGCACAGCTATGAGCAATCCGCATAATGCAAGTATTAAAATCACTATCATTTTAATAACTCTGTCGTGCAAGAGTTGGCGATAATGCAAAAAACTGTATCCAATCCCATAGCGCACCTGAGAAATCTCCGTGATATACTCATGAAAATTCATTCCGCCCATACGTACAAAATACCGCCGTCCTTCTTCCAAAAATTCAGCATTGACAAAATCATATCGATGCGATGAAAGACCAATGCGCCCTGGAACAAATTCCCACAATTGCCTCAGTTGCGACACATCGACGTTCACATCGCTTGCAAAGATTACAGCTATTTCTTTTCTTCTTTCTGCAGCAACGATGAACGTTATGTGAGTAGGCAATTCGCGAAATCTTTTCTCAGCAATCACCGTGCGCACATACCGCATCTCTGCGCGATTCGCCGCATCGTACGCGTCTTCGAACTGATAGAGTGTTAGCGAACCTGTTATTCCAAGGATTGCTAGCACCGTAAAAAAGATAATTCCAATCGTTTTGAACTGAAACGAAAGCGGTTCTATTTCATCCGTGATATAAAAAAACACATACAGCACATAAATTGCCAAAAAGGCAACATTATTTACTGCAAGCAACGTTTGATAAGGTATAAATCGCAATGACATGTAAAGCGCAATGGTGAGAGTATTTATGAATTCAAAGAGCACAACCAGGGCAAAATTTCTCGCTTTTCGCGCATCGGGGTTTTTCGGAATCCATAGTAATTTCCACAACGATGTTTTATTTCGCCCAGAAAACTTTTCTATGCGGATTGCCTGCCGAACGAACACAATCCAAGTCCATAAAAAAAGCATTGCAGCGAGGGGAGGGATCCACGGAGATTCGTATTGCGAGCCATAGCCGGTTTCAGCAAGGTGTATCGGGCTTCGGTATGCACCATAGAGATAATCAAAAAATGCAAGAAGCGATACCACAACTGCGATCGCATGCACAATTCGCGATTCGCGAACAAATAATCTCTGTGGGAAATGATATGCAAATTGTACCAAACATACAAGACCAAATGGCGCTAACGCGGCAAGATACCATCCGTATGCGCCTGCGGGAACTAATATCGAATAAGTAATAAGATGGCCAATGTTGAAAAGGATGACAAATATGAAATACGCCGCAAGATATTTTTTCGCTACAGACTTTTTTTTTCGCGTGAAAAGCACAAATAGCAGTGCGCCAACGAGAATCACCAAAACAATGCGTTCATAGCTATATTGCGTGAGAAGTAACTGGGGCATAACTATCAACAAACATCACAATGGCGCACCTTTCACCAGTTTTTCCGATGCGCTTTTGATCATCGCTAACACGCCATCCATAAGATGCTCGATCATAAAATTTATTATTTTCTGCGGAAGTGGAGAACCAAAGTTAATATCGATATAAAACACTGCAAGGCATTTTCCAGACATAAGCCTTCTGAATTGATAATACCCTTCGGCTTCTTTCACTATCCCATCCACTACTTTATAGGTAATCTTATATTTTGCGTGATCATATTCATATTCATTTACCACAAGAAATCCTCTTTTGTTTACTATGTTGCCAACAACAACATCGCATAAAAACATAACTTTGTTGGGAATCCCTTTTTCATCGCTTCGAAGCACCTTTGTCTCTCTAACATATTTAAACCACGCGGGATATTTTTCAAAATCGCACAAAAGCGCATAGCACACTTCCGGATCTGCATCAACTTCAATTGCGCGGGAAACCTTATATTTCGCTGTCATAGCCCTCCTCTATTCTCTCAGGTACATTTATACTTCATCTCTCACTAAAAAGTCAAGTGCGAAAGGCGCAATTTGCCTTGACTTTTTCATCCAGATACTGGTAATTCTACAAAGAAATGAGAGTGTATACTCACAAAACGCTTTTTTCAATCAAACACAAGGAAGGATGGCATTTTTTATGATCACCGGCGAAGTAAAAGTGGGAGAAAAGATCAAACAATTCAGAGAATCGCGAGGACTTACTCTCCAAGACTTAGCAGAGAAAACAGGTTTTTCTCCCGCGTTCATCTCCCAGATTGAAAACCATCTCATTTCGCCGCCTTTAGGTGCTCTTATAAAAATTGCCCATGGACTTGGATTAGAGATTGGCAAGTTCTTTGACCAGTCCAAAACAGCACCATTTACGATTGTACGAAAGCACGAACGGCAACCCACTTCTCGGGTAGCTTCAAAAGAAGGGGTGCGTTATGGATATTCGTATGAGTCGCTCGCTCCCGACAAAATAAACCGAAAGATGGAACCATTTCTTGTAACCCTCGAGCCAGGTGCAAAAAAAGGATTACCTTACAGCCATGAGGGAGAAGAATTTCTCTTTGTCTTGGAAGGAAGAGTCGAAATTCAACTTGGCAATTACACTGACATTCTCGAACCGGGGGATAGCATCTATTACGATTCAACAGTTCCCCATCGCGTTTCAAGCGCAGATGAAACACCAGCGCGCATCGTTGCGGTGATTTACGCCTCATAGCAATAAGAATCCATCGCTATGCCACAATTGTGGAAGAAAAACAAATCTGCTCTCCCAAAATTTCTGGTCTCCATCGGTGCAGGCATTAACCAAATTCCCCTTATACAAGAAGCCAAGCGCCTCGGGTTTCGAACTATTGGGGTTGATCAAAACCATACCGCGCCAGGTTTTCTCTCCTGCGATATTCGCATCATCGAATCGATTGAAAATTACAACGAAATATACGTAAAATTAAAGGAGTTTGCGCTCATTGGCGACATTTGCGGCATACTTTCAAAATCGTACGGCAGTGCTATCAAAAGTGCCGCATTCTTAGCGGACCAATTCAATTGTCCTCTTTTGCCATTTCGAAGGGTGGACGATTTTTTATATAAAGATCGAATGAAAAACATCTTTCGAAAAAACAAGATTCCATCACCTCGATTTTTTATTATTCCTGAAAGAAAAAAATTTCGTTTTCCATCTACACTTCGTTTTCCGGTGGTCATCAAACCAACTGAAGGGCATGCGAAAAAAGGCGTTCAACTGGTTGCGGACCTAAAGGAATTAGATACATTGCTCGCCACCAAAAAAAATGTTCCCCTAATGGTCGAAGAATTCATCGAAGGCGACGAAATCATCGTTTCAGGTCTCATTCACAATGGAAAATTCCATTTAGTTGAAATTACCGATAAAGCGATTTCTCCACCTCCATACTTCGTGGACATCATGCACATCTCACCTTCCCAATACTTTTCTCTTTCAAAAGAAATATCAGCCATTGGCCAGGAAATTGCCACCGCATTCGAAATCGCCACCTCGCCCCTTATTATGGAAATAAAAATACATCCAACAAAAGGTATTTTTCTCATCGAAGCGGTACCCGAATTTGGAGGGGAGTTTATCCCCGAATTCATTGTGCCCCATAGAACGGGATACAATCTCATTGCAGAAACAATAAAAGCAATCACCGGTCAAGAATTCAAAATCCCACAACCTCACTTTGGAAATAAAAGCGTTGTGGTTAAATACATCACAGGAAATAGCGGCCAATTGTTCGCATTCACGCCAATTACATGCGAAGAAATACCAGGTTTACTTTTCTACAGAATCTTTAAGGACATCGGTTCATCCATCACCCCCCCATCCACAAATCACGACAGAATTGGCGTGGTCATCGCTGAAGGGAAAACAACGAAGGAAGCCATTGCGGCATGCGATGCCGCAATAGAAAAAATTGCAATCGATATAAGGTAAGAAAAATGGTTCGCTCTGGCCAACGGCAATGGGATTGCCATTACCAAAAAGAAAAATCACAACTTGCTTACCCCGATGAAAACATGGTGAGACTGACAACCCTATTTCTAAAACAAAACAAAGGAAAACATCTTCAAGCTCTTGATTTAGGTTGTGGAAGCGGAAGGCATGTGATTACCCTAAAGGAAATGGGATTCGATGTAGTCATTGGAAGCGATTACAGCATGGAAGCTATTTTAAATTCTTCAAAAAAAATTTCAGCACAATTTGTCGTCGCACAAAACACTATGCTTCCTTTTCGCGATTCATCGTTCGATCTTGTCATCAGTTGGGGATCTTTGCACTATTCGGAAAAACAGTACCTTTCATGCATGATTTCCGAAATACAACGCGTATTAAAAAAAGGAGGCTGGCATATTGGAACGCTTCGCTCTTTTCGCGATACCTATGCACGGCGGGGGAAGCATCTCGGGAACAACGTGTGGCAAACAAACCTCGAGGATCTTAAAGGCACAATCGTCTCGTTCTACGATGAAGATGAATTAAAAAGTGCACTTTCCTCTTACCAAGCTTTTGCATACGGGATTATGGAACGAACCATCCCCGGCGATATGAGCCAACGAATCTCCCATTGGTATTTCTGGGCAAAACGTTGACGATTATCGTTTTTCAAGTTCCACATATGGTTTTGGCTCTAAAAATGGATTGATGTATGCCGGCCGCATAATCTTATTCTGTATGAGTTGTTCAATCCGATGCGCTGACCAACCCGCGACGCGCGCCATTGCAAAGATTGGTGTAAAAAGTTCCCTTGGTATTCCTAAAAGTTCGTAAATGAATCCCGAATAATAATCTACATTTGCGGAGATTATTTTTTTGGATTTTTCCGAAAGCAATTCCACGGCAATCTTTTCTACTGCATCGTAGAGAAGATATTCCTCATATGCGCCTTTTCGTTTTGCAAGATCCTCAGCATGCCTTTTTAGAATAATCGCTCTCGGATCGGATCTCGTATACACTGCGTGACCGAAGCCATATATTTTCCCGCTTTTATTTCCTGCCTTGCCTTCAAGCACTTTCAACAAATAAGCGCGAATCTTTTTATAACTTCCCCAATCGTCAACGTTCTTTTTCAAATCCTTCATCATAATATTAACTGCCTCGTTTGCTCCCCCGTGCAGGTGACCACTGAGCGAAGCAATTCCCGCCGCAATCGCCATATAGGTATTTGCGCCGCTGGATGAAACAACGCGAACAGCAAACGTTGAATTGTTGCCCCCACCATGTTCTGCATGTAATATAAGACAGGTATCGAAAAGATGCGCTTCGTACGAATCGGGCATTTGCCCACTGAGCATATAGAGAAAATTTTCCGCATAGCTCAATTCGTGTTTAGGCCGAATAAGCAACAAATCCCCCCCACGCATAAATTTTGACACATTATAATTCGCAGCCACAATCGTGGGAAACTTCGCGATTAAATTAAGGCATTGATTCGTCACATCGGCAATCTCTGTTGAGTCGGGATTATTATCGCAGCGGCTCAAATGCGAGATTGCTGAGTGAAGCGCATACATCTGGTTAAAGTTCTCACCGCTTTCCATAATCACTGAGCGCTCCGCTTTGGTAAGGCTTCTGCGCTTTGCTAATTCTTCTTTAAACGATTCGAGTTCATCGACTTTCGGCAATACGCTTGTGAGCAAAAGAAAAATAACTTCTTCAAAACCAAAGCGCCCTTTTTGTTCATAATCGCGCACCAAATCTTCTACATCGTATCCGCAGTAATACAATTTGCCATCGACTGGTTTAACCTCATAGAGATTTTTTTCCTTGTCGACGAGCTCTTTTTTGTAACCAATCACACTTCCTTTATTTGTGATTCCAACGACAACCCCCGTTCCATCGGGATTGCGAAGCCCAACCTTGACATCTCGCTCGCGAATGATATGTTCAGGAATTTCATCGTATTTTTTTATTAGCTGCACCAATTGAGAGAAAAATTCCTTTTCCATTTCGTACCTCCTGTTCACTTTTTTTGAAAAAAGGAACTTATTGAACGGAAGATGGACTTCTGCTCAATAAAACCCGCATGATGCGATCGGACATCATCGATTGTGATAAATGCTCGCGGTTCAAACATCTTTACAATTTCAATTACCTTTTGGGTCTTTTTTTTCGGAACAACAGTGTAAATGATATTGACAGGGCCATTCATCCCTTGGCCTTCAACCGTTGTTACCCCATATCCTTCTTCCCGCAACACCAGGGGAAGCGCACTCACCACCTTGCTTGTGATGATGCGCAGATTCTGATAGCCAATTCCAATTTTCGTTTCCAAAAGCATCCCCACGTAATTGCCCATCGCGAAACCAGCAGCATATACGACATATCCGAGAAATGTGTGGAGAGAGCGAATCGCTGCGCTAATTACCGTAATCCAAATAAAAACTTCTAAAAATCCAATAATCGGTGCTAAAAGCCTATTCCCTCGAGAAACGAGAATTATACGGATTGTCCCTAACGATACATCGACGATCCGCGCAAAAAAGATGAAAGCCATGCTCATTAGCTCACTCGATGTGATAATCATAATATCTCGCCCCAAACGGATCACCAAAATTGAATGAATTAAAAAAATTCACATTCCATTGTGGGCAAACTTCTAAAATCTCTTTTCTTTCGTTTATCCTTCACGCAAAAATTCGTTTTACGAAGTCTTCATATCCATTATAAGAGACAATTTCCTTTTTAAATGAAATTCTGTAAATAAAAAAGCATCCCTTTGTACACTATTTTTACCCCAACTCCCTACTCATCAATCGACTTGTGCTTGACATGCCATATACGATAAAAGAAATTAAAAAGAAATTTTCAATAATACCGTCTATGATAATAATTTAACGCTTTTATTAACGCAAAGCGAATACCTTTGTGTGGTGTTAACAACATTATTGCAATAGTAAAAAAATTTCTATGAACATCCGGCGTATAACAATGTTTTTGCTGTCTATCATCTCATTTTTCCCACTTGCCGTAATCAATTTGGTAATTGCGAACCATACAAAAATCACAATTGGACGCGTGGAATGGGTAGAGCTTCCAGAATTTAATCTTAAACTGGAAGCTCGCATCGATACAGGTGCGCGCAATTGTTCCCTCCATGCATTTAATCAAAAAGAAATTGAATTAGATGGCACCAAATACATCGAATTTACCACCCATGACGCGCAAAAGAAAAAAGTGAAGTTAAAAGCGAAGGTGGCGAAAATAAAAACAATAAAAAGCCCTGGCGGTTATTCGGCACGCCGCTATGTGATAAAAACAAAAGTTGCACTTGGGAAAGAAGTGCGCGAAGTGTACATCACGCTCAACGATCGAAGCAATATGGAGTATCCCTTCTTAGTGGGGAGAAATCTTTTGCGGGGTAAATTTGTTGTAGACGTTTCGCATTCCCATCTTTTGGATAAATAACATGAAACCTTACCATTGGATCTCTGCAGGATTTTTTATACTGGTTGCAATTAGTTTGATATTATATAAAACGCTTGTCATCGGAGTGCCGTTTGTTCCAAAATTCGCAAGAAACATCTGGAACATTGAAATTTCAGTTCGCGTCCATCCATCAACGAGTACAAGGAAAATAGGCTTCCCAATCCCACGCCAGTCAGATCGCATTAGTATTAAAAGCTCACAATACGATGGCAAAGGGATGTCGCTTACGATCGAAAAAACCCCATTTGGCATTCGCGGATACTGGCGTGGAAAGATAACTGAAAAACGAACGCCATTTTATCGCACTATTGTTGAAATAAAAGAAAAACAATATGCTATTCCTTCGCTTGTCATCCCATCGAAAAGTGATCCTCTGATGAAGGAATATCTCGTCGTGGATGAAATCGATGCAAAGGATTTGCAATCGATAAAAAAAATCGAGAAAGAGATTTTTGTGGAAAGCACCAATCCCCTAAAATCTGTGAAAGAGATTTTTTACTTCGTGTACGAAGAAGTGCTTACAAACAATAAACGCCAATGGAAAAATATCCATGAAATTGTAGATCATCTCGAAGCGGATTCTTTGGGAAAAGCGAGATTGTTTAACATTTTGGCTCGTCGCCTAAAAATCCCTTCGCGCATTGTCGGTGGCATTATTTTACGCCCCGAGAAAAAGATCGATACAAAAGGCAGATATGAACTTTCATACTGGAATGAAATAAATTTAGAAGGGAAGTGGATACCTTTATGCACAAATTATGGAAATTTCGCATACCTCACCGATGAATATGTCCCATTATTCTGGAACATCGAAGATATAAACGCCATTATAAACGACGATTTCGCACGGCTCAAAATTTCGGCTCATCAAATCGACTCCACACAATTTGCTGTTCAGGAATACCGCAAGCAACTTCAAAAATCCCACTGGGCTTTGGCGTATTCGCTGTATTCCCTTCCATTAAATGTGCAATCCGTTTTCAAAATCCTCGTGCTCATTCCATTTGGTGCTGTAGTGCTTGTGATTTTTCGAAACATTATTGGCTTAAAAACATTTGGTATTTTTATGCCTGTGCTGTTAGCGCTTTTCTTCCATGAAACTGGGCTTTTGTTTGGCATTGCATTTTTTACTGCGATTGTCGCTGTAGGGTTTTCTCTGCGATATATGCTAAAAAAAATGCAGCTTTTAGCAGTCCCTCACCTTTCTATCATATTAACGGTGGTGGTGCTCTTGTTATGCATTTTTGCAATTATCAATTACAAGATGAAATTCGTAAAAGAATTTACTCCCGCACTTTTCCCAATTGTCATCACTACAATCTTCATTGAGCGCTTTGGCCTTATGCTCGACGAAGAAGGCTTACAAAACACCCTATACTCGCTGATGGGAACTTTGATTATTGCAACAATTTCATATTTTCTTTTTTCCATTCCCATGTTACAAACGATTGTTTTTACGCATCCAGAAATTTTATTGTGTCTAATATCTATTTTTATTTTGATGGGCAAATACACAGGGTATCGCCTCACTGAGTTAATTCGCTTTCGAGAATTTTTGAAAAAGGAGTCGTGATGTTTCGTAAGCTTTCACAATGCGGAGTTTTAGGAATGAATGCACGCATAGGGTTATTCATGCTCCCCTACAACAAAAGAAGCGATTACCCAAAAGCGGATGATAAAATTATCACCTTTCAACATGCTTCGCTCTATCGGATTCCTGTGCCAGAAAACTATGCGATATTCGATTCATTTGGATCATTAAAGCAGCTTTCGAAAATCGTTTCAAATTTAAAATCTTTTGTCATAAAGCCAGCGAAAGGCGCAATGGGAAATGGCATCATCGTTATTGTCGATCGTTGCAATGGCTCTTTCATTCGAGCTGATGGCAAAATTGAAGATATTAATTCACTTCGATACCATATTTCCCACATCTTAAGCGGTTTTTATTCAATAGACGGATATCCCGATCGCGCAATCATTCAATACAAAATTCAAACACACAATGCATTACAACACATCACATATCGTGGAGTGCCAGACGTGCGGGTTATTGTATTTAAAGGCTTTCCAACAATGGCGATGCTTCGGCTTCCAACAAAAAAATCAGGGGGTCGCGCTAACCTCCACCAGGGTGGGATTGGGGTTGGCATCGATATCAACACGGGGAAAACTGCCAATGGCGTAATGGGGTCAACCCTCGTTACTATTCATCCCGATACGGGGAGAAATTTAGCAGGGATTGCGATCCCCTTTTGGAATAAGATATTGCACCTTGCTGCTGTAGGGTATGAAATCTCTCACCTCGGCTTTTTTGGGGCAGATATCGCATTGGACAACGAAAAAGGGCCGCTTCTTTTAGAACTCAACGCACGGCCAGGCCTTTCCATTCAACTAGCGAACATGGCAGGCCTTCGAAAGCGTTTGAAAGCATTCGAATGCGAAAATCCCAATGGCCTTTTGCCAGAAGAGCGAATTCAGAAAGCTTTGGCTATTTTGCAATCCCTTGTATAAAATTCTCTCGAAAGGATGCGATAATGATTGCGGACACTACATCCATGTTACAATCCAATGCCAATATTTTTGAAAACCGAAGAAATGATTGCCCGCTGTGCAGTTCGCATATCATTTATCCTGCCCATACGATTAAGCGATGGAGCATTCCTTTTACTGTTGATCGCTGTGCCGACTGCGGTTTTATGTTTATGAATCCGCGATTCCGCGATGAATTTATACAATCCTTCTATACAAAAGAATATTTTACAGGCAATGCTGAATATTCATATTGCGATGAACGGTCAAAGGAGCGTTATTTTCAGCACGTGTGGGAAGCGCGCCTCAACATTATTCGCAAATACATCCGTGGAGGAAATCTGCTCGACATTGGTTGTGCATTTGGTGGATTCCTTGGCGCCGCATCAAAATACTTTGAAGTAGCTGGAATTGAACCGTCGGAATATGCGGGTTTATACGCAAAAAAGAAGTTCGGGAATCGCATCCACCATGGAACGCTTGAGAACCACTCTTTCCCTCACGACTCTTTTCTTGTCATCACCATGATCGAAGTGTTAGAGCATCTTCCCAATCCAGTTTTTGCGATTAAGGAATGCTATCGGCTTCTTCAAAAAGGCGGATTGCTGGTAATACAGACCGCAAATATGGAAGGATTGCAGGCAAAACTGTTGGGCGAACGGTATGCATATTATATGCCCGGGCATCTTTCGTATTTCCCAAAACGCACTCTTGCCAATCTTCTTTCTGCGGTAGGTTTTACTCGCATTAAAACATTTCATCCTGTGGAATTTGGCCTGTGGCCCAAGTTGCGAAAATCCCAAGGCGATTTCAAATCCTTTCTTGATTACCGCAAATGGATGAGAATTGCCGCATATCATTATATAAGCAAAATACACTTTGGAAATTTTTGCACAACAAGCTCAATGGTAATGTATGCCTTTAAATAATATTTTGCCAAATTCAAGAACTGGATTATACCTCATCAGCTCAATTCCCATTGAATCAGCAATAACATTTGCGTGCAACACTACATCGCAACGGCCAATTCACTTTCTTTTAAATGGAGAAGGCATGCAATGCGTGTAGAAGATTGCCGAGTATGCTATTTCCATTGCGCGGAAGAAATCAATTATATAATATGCCATTGCCTGCACGAGAAAATTCTTTTGCCAATTGTAACTACTGAATTTGGTTTACAAGAAGTTGTATTTTGCCCATTGGATTTCCAAAACAAATAAATGCTAAAAATTATTTGAAAAATTTCGATATGTATAATAACAAGCGTTTTTTAGGGAAACCGATGATGAAAATAACAGAATGTAAAAAATGCCACTACCACCTCAATGCAATTGCCGACAGTGCCCTGTGCCGATTCGGCAACGAAATCGAATACAAAATTGTTTTCAATGGCGAAGTGCTTTCCTGCCCTATCGAGCACTCTTTGCAACAATCGCAATAAAAAACATCGCACATCGCCTGAAAGTTCATTCTGCCATCCATAACGCGACGACAATAGAAATTTAAGTATTGCTCTTGACAAGCGTTCAATTTACAATACGATGTGGCGTAAACGGCAATTTTTTTGGATTTGGAGGGCCTGAATGAACTGTGCAAATTGTGCGGCACCGATTTCCGATGATGCAAAATACTGTTCAAACTGTGGTTATATGTTAGAAAGCTTTGGCACACCACAACTTATTGTAAAACCATTGTTTTCTCCTCTTTCCGTGCTCATTTCTGTAATACCCGTGCAAATCTTTTTTACATTATGGGGTACAGTCGTTTTTGGTATTGTAAGTTTTTTTCTCATTGATTATTTTGAGTTGACAATTAATCCATGGATAGTTGCAATTATTATTGGTGCTATTTTTTTCATTCTCACTCCAGCGATTGCGACGTTTCTCATCCTCCAAAGATATTCACGAACCGAATATCGATTTTACCGAGATCATCTCGAATGCGAAGAAGGATTGTTTTCCACCCAGCATAAAATTATAAACCTTGATAACATTATCGAAGTTAATTTGCAACAAAGCTTCTGGGATCGACTTTTTAACCTTGGCACGATTGTGCTTTCAACTGCAGCAAAAGGCGAAAAAACTGGATCCTTGCGAAGTGGGATTCGCATCGTAGATATTCCACAGCCGAAAGATGCGTATCGGGCTATTCAGCGAATCATCGATTTAGCTCATGCGCGAAAATAAAAAACAATTACATTTGTAACATACTTGACAGTATTTGACCCAACATCGGTAATCGAGCAACGCACAATTTTATTTGATAGAGGATATGAAAATGAAAGCAATCGCATTAAAAGAAGGAATATATTGGGTTGGGGGTATTGATTGGAATTTGCGCAACTTTCACGGATATCTTACTCAACGCGGTTCAACGTACAATGCATATCTCATTGTTGATAAAAAAATTGCTCTTATCGATACAGTGAAATACTATTTAATCGATGAGATGCTTGAGAGAATTACTTCGGTAATCGATCCTTCGGCAATCGACATCATCATTTCCAATCACGTAGAGATGGATCACTCTGGTGCAATTCCTCATATGAGGCAGATTGCTCCCAATGCAGAGATTATCACCTCGCCAAATGGAGCAAAAGGCCTTCCTCTCCACTTT
This sequence comes from Spirochaetota bacterium, assembly GCA_026419015.1. Lineage (GTDB taxonomy): Bacteria > Spirochaetota > UBA4802 > UBA4802 > JAGODF01 > DYLV01. The sequence continues at coordinate 23,113 of JAOAAF010000014.1, read as the reverse complement.
GGCCAACTTCCGCTTCGCGCAATATCAAATGGAGAAACAATTTCCCTTGGCGCGCGTTCGCTAACGTTCATTCTCACTCCGATGGTGCACTGGCCCGATAACATGTTTGCTTACTGCCCAGAAGAGAAAATTCTTTTTTCAAACGACGCATTCGGGCAACACATCGCAACGAGCGAGCGCTTCGAAGAGGAATATTCCTTGGACATCATCATGGAGGAAGCCAAGAAATACTATGCCAACATCGTGCTGCCATACGGAAACCAGGTACAAAAAGCACTGCACGCAGCAGAGAACCTTTCAATTGATATCATCGCACCAAGTCATGGCATCATCTGGCGCACGCATGTAAACGACATCATTGGGAAATACGCGCAATGGGCAACCAATACAACCGAAAAAAAAGCGCTCATCGTATACGACACGATGTGGAAATCCACTGAAATGATCGCCCATGCAATTTATCGCGCATTCGAAAAGAAGGGATATTACCCACAACTGTTGAGCTTGCAGCACAACCACATTTCGGACATCATGACTGAACTTTTAACTGCTGAATACATTTGTGTTGGTTCACCCACTCTCAACAACAACATGCTCCCAACAGTGAGCGCATTTCTCACATACTTAAAAGGCCTTGCGCCAAAGGGGCGAAAAGCACTTGCGTTTGGATCATTTGGTTGGGGCGGCCAAAGCATTGCATTGGTTGAGGAAGCGCTTTCTTCGTGCGGATTCGAGATGCTCGAAAGCATCAAAGTGCAATATGTCCCCACAAAAAGCGCACTTGACGAAATAACTCAAAAAGTGATGAATAGGATTTAGCATTTCACTACTATTTGCGTTTGACATAATCGTTTTTACCATGTACATAAAGATTAAGCAGAAGTTAACTTAAAATGCGGAGGGATGAGATGGATGAGGTAATCCAAAAGCGAATCGAGGAGTGGACCAATCCTCCTTTCGATAACGATACAATAAGCGAAATAAAAAAACTCATCGATGAAAAAAATGAAAAAGAACTCAGAGAACGTTTTTACACAATTCTCGAATTTGGTACTGGAGGCCTTCGTGGCATTTTAGGTGCAGGGACCAATCGCATGAACATTTACACGGTGGGCATGGCGGCACAAGGGCTTGCCAACTACATCGTGAAAAAAAATCGCGCACACGATGGGGTGGTAATTGCGTGCGATTCCCGCAGAATGTCGCGACAATTCCTTGAAGAGACAGCTGCAATAATGGCTGCAAACGGAATCCGCGCCTTTATCTTTGACGATATCGCACCTACCCCACTATGTTCTTTTGCCATTCGGCAATTAAACGCAGTCTCTGGAGTGGTGATTACCGCAAGCCACAATCCACCCGAATACAACGGCTTTAAAGTATATTGGGACGATGGGGGACAGGTAGTACCGCCACAAGACAAAGAAATCATCGAAGAAGTAAAGCGGATCCAATCGATTTTTGAAATAAAAAAAATTCCCTTCAACGATGCAATAAAATCTGGACTTGTGATGACAATCGGCGAAGAGATTATCAACAAATACCTTTCGTTGCTTGAAAAAAAAGCGCTGCGCCCACTATCGCCCTCTTCAGTACGAATTGTGTATTCGCCGCTTCATGGTACGGGATATCGCATTGTACCTCGTGTGCTGTCGCATTTCGGATTTACCGATGTGCATCTGGTGGAAAAGCAAGCAATTCCAGATGGCAATTTCCCCACTGTGGAATATCCAAATCCTGAAGAAAAACCTGCAATGCAAATGGCACTCGATTTAGCAAAAAAAGTAAATGCCGATATTGTTCTTGCGACTGATCCCGATGCCGATCGAATGGGCGTTGCTTTTCAAACATCTGGCGGTGAATATGCGCTCATCAATGGAAACCAAATCGGAACAATGCTCGAATACTATTTGCTGAAACGCCTCTCTGAAGCATCGCGCATCCCCAAAAAAGCAAACATCATAAAAACGATCGTCACCACCGATTTGCAAGATGAAATTGCTCATTCGTTTGGATGCAATGTAATTAACGTGCTTACTGGATTTAAATGGATTGCGATGAAAATAAAGGAACTCGAAGCAAAGGGAGAACAATTCATTTTTGGCGGCGAAGAAAGCTACGGGTACCTACCCGTAGATTTTGTGCGCGACAAAGATGCCATAAGCGCGTGTTATTTTTTTGCCGAAATGACCGATTACCTAAAAACACAGGGCCGCACTCTTTCTGATTTCCTCGATGAAATTTACACTGCACATCACCTTTACCTTGAAGACTTGCATTCTCTCACGCTGAAAGGGATTGAAGGCATGGAACAAATTCGGCGGATTATGGACGCATTTAGAAATAACCCACCCTCTGAATTCGCAAATATAAAAGTGATTGCCGCACATGATATAAAAAACCTAATCGCTAAGGATCTTATAGGCGGTACTGAAAAGGCAATCGCACACCTTCCAAAATCAGATGTGCTGCAATTTTTCCTTGAAGATGGGAGCAAAATTACTATGCGCCCCTCGGGCACAGAACCAAAAATAAAATTCTATTTTAGCGTAAAAGATAAAGCCAATAAAAATAACATGGAACAGCAAAAAAAATCGCTGCAGTTAAAAATCGAACGGTATAAAGATTCGCTCCTTGAAAAAATTTCGCGCATATAAGCACGAAAGATACAACGTGCACAAAAAAAAGATTCCCCCGGCTATTTGGCCGAGGGAATCTTTTCGAAAACATTTTAGTTACGCTCTCTTTCACTCGTTTAATTCGTATGCATTTTCGTGCGTAATCTTCAAATAAATTCTAATCTTCGCGTAAATACACACTTGAAGAAGACACCATCAACGTATACTTTTTATCCATTTTTACCGGGCCCAATTCCCCCTCAGTTGCATTTACCCATTCACCGCGTTCGTTTTTCAATTGCACACAATGCATTCCTGGATCGGTTTCTTGATAATTCGTAGTAATATTGGATCCAATTGGTCCCCATCTGCATCTTGAAACTTAATGCCATAAGTAATTGAAACGAACATCGTCTGAACGCGAACTTGCGGATCATCCTCGCTGCATGCGCTGCACACTAACGCAATTGCCAAAAGGCTGGCACATAATACAATTCTTTTCATAAATTTTTCCTCTCAAATGCTATTTGTCACCTTTTTTAAATTTTCAATCTCACACCATCAATTGCTCGAAAAGCTATCAATTAGATACGAGTTCAAATTTTATTTTATACTGCATGGTATTTTTCTCTTTCCGATAAACTTGACATATCCACTTTGCACCAGGACTTATTTTTGTACTAGACTTAACCCATTGCCCAGGTGCATTAATATCTACATAATCGTAACCGCTTGCAATCACTAATTTTGAGTTCCCATTAAAATCAATTTCAGTAAAAGTAACTTTTATGTAATACGAAGAATACTGAAATTTATTTTGAACGATGAAGTAATCACCACCCCACGGATATTCATCATCAATATCTAATGTGTGCGTTTGAGTTTCCGACATATACGTCGGTGACAATGCTATTAATTTCGCAGTGTACTCCGAATCATCATCTTCATAACTGTCTGCGCCGTATTTTACTTTTCTTGCTTGGCAATAGGCACTTTTCTGCGATTCAGTACCATTTTTCAATACTGCAATTTTGTAATAGTAGATAATATCATTGGTTCCGGCAATGTAGGTTGAAGCCTTCGGTGTTTTCGATAAGTCGCCCCCTATTTGAGTATAGGTCCCATCCGAGGCAGTGCTTCTATAAAGCCGATAGCCATCGATGTCTTCAATCATTTGCCACGAAATTTTTACCGATGTCCCAGAGGTAGCTGACGGCTTTCCGGGAATATAATTATTTATATCGATTTGACCACTTGTTTTTTCGCTCATTTCACCGTTAAGCGAACCGACATACGCAGCCACCTTATAATAATAGGTGGTTGCCGGTCCTGCAGAGAGATCTGTGAAAGTGAGCGTGCTTGCCGAATTCACGCTGCCAACCTGCGAATAGGTATTATCATCAATGGAGCGGTAAATCTTATACCCTGTAACCGAAGAGACTTCATTCCATGAAAGTTGCATCTGCCCACTTGAGGTATTGACTGTTAAATTTGCCGGTGCGGGTGGGGGTGTAATTCGCGCTTCTTTCGTGTCAGTAACGCTGTAAAAAATTCCATTATAGTCATAACGATCAACAATATCGCACTTAATTTTATAATAATATGTTTTTGCTGGATTAATTGTCTTATCGGCGTAGCTCACGACTGTGCCAACTGGTATCTGTGCAGGAACATCCTGTTTATACACAATCTGATTTTTTATTTCATTAAATGTAGAATTATTTTCGGATCGAAATAGCCTATATAAAATGTCATGTTCCGCATTTGCGGGAATTATTGAAAAAGAAACCTTTATTGAAGAATATCCATCCGGATTTACCATAAACGTGGTAGGCGTTTCGACTGGCTTTACCGCTATTTCATCAGAAGGTGCAGTGGCACAACGAGAATCATCATCAATTATCTTATATCGATAGCGAGTATTCGGATAAACCTCGAAATCCTCGTATTCTGAAGCGCTCCACACAATTTCCAAATACTCAAACTCACCATCGTTTTCTGACCGATACAATTCTTGCCACAAACCAATACTTGACCAAGAAAGTTTAATTGAAACATAGGTAGAGGAAATGCTTATTTTTTCATCTGCTATTGAGTAATCGCCTGTTGTGTTGTCGCTCTCATCGCTGCATTGAATGAGCGAAAAGCTAAGCAGGAAAAATAACACGATTGGCCCGAAAGAAAAATCTGATCGGAAATTAAAAATTTTCATGAAAACCTCCTCCCAAATATAACAATGCATTGTTGCAAAGGCAGACTCCGCTTCTCCCCCTTCTGCGCTTCCCAAAAATGAAAAACGCTCTTTTTATTTACGATTACCCCGCTTATTATTTTATTTTTGTTGTTTTTATGATAAGGCTTGCGAAAGACAAATCGCAAAATTTATTTATTTCTCTTTTTTAATTTGAAGGCACATGCCTTCGTGGAATTTTGCGCCTTTAAATTAACTTTAATTTTTAAAGCGCATTTAGTGTGTTATAAATTACCCCCGCATTGGTGCCTCTGAAATGAAGTTTTTTCACTCCCTTTGTTAATATTGTATTCTCATTGCGGTTCATCTTACACTACAATGGTCATTCGTCAACCATTTTTTTTAATAACTCATCTTCCTTTTTGCGCATCCGTTTTTCCTCATCTGCTGAGATCTCATGATCGTATCCCAGCAGGTGCAATATCCCATGCACCAGAAGCCGACGCACCTCATCATAAAACGATGGAGAATATGTCGGATATTGTTGCCAAGCTTGCTCAAGCGAAATGAACACATCGCCTAAATAGCGAATCCTGCCATGTTGCGGAAAAGGGGCATCCTGTTCGGCAAATGAAATCACATCGGTAGGTTTATTTTTTCTTCGAAAGCGTTTATTTATTTTCTGAATAGTTTTGTTATCGGTAAATACAATCGCCACACTACACGTCGTCAAATGTAACAAGTGTAAAATTTTTTTCACATCGCGCTGAATATCCTTTTTTTTAATGCCTTTGTATGGAAATCGTATTTCACCTTCCCTGCAAATATTAATAATCATCGCCATTTTTGCCCAATACGCGATCCTCCAGTTCTTCGACTTCGCCTTTCGTGGGATACTCGATGCGAGTATGATAAATCCCTTTCAAAATGCTTAAAAATGCCTTTTGAATTTTTTTAAAATCGGACATCGTGAGATTCGAGTTTTCAAGTTCTCCTTCATTAAGCTTATTATATATAATTTTATTTACTAATCCCTGCAACTTTTCCACTGTTGGATCTTGTAAAGAACGAGAAGCTGCTTCAACTGCATCGGCAAGCATCACCACAGCGACTTCAGGCGATGAAGGTTTTGGTCCAGGATATTTAAAATCTTCCTTTTGGATTTTTTCAGCGGTAAAGGCATCAGCCTGCTCAAGAGCCTGATGATAAAAATAGGTCATTGTGCTCTCTCCGTGATGTTCCTTAATAAAGCGAATAATCGAATCGGGCAATCCCTCCCTTTCTGCCATCTCGACACCCTTTTGCACATGGGAGATAATGAGCTTCGCATATTCAACTGGTCCATAGGTTTTCGCCCGTCCATCTGTTATTCTATTTTCAATGTACATCCCTGAATCGCCAATCTTTCCAATATCGTGATAGTATCCCCCAACCCGTGCCAGCAAGTGATTTGCACCAATTTCCTTGCATGCAGCCTCAGCCATATTCGCAACCATTAACGAATGGTTATACGTTCCTGGTGCCTTTATTATCATCTCTTTGAATATCTTCGCATTGAGGTCCGAAAGTTCTAAAAGTTTAAAGATAGTAGTTACGCCAAATACCGTTTCAAAAATTGGGAGTATTCCAAGTACAAGAATCGAATTCACAATCCCATTTCCCAATGCCAACCCGGCATAGATAATATTCGACGCAAGCGGTTCACCTTCAAGCAACCCCAGTGGCCACGCAATACACACATTGATTACCCCTATGATCAATCCCGCTCGCAAAAGCGATGTGCGCTGTTCAATATCGCGCATCAAAAAGCACCCAAGCATCGAAGAAGAAAACGACAACAAAAGCGCTGATGAGGATTCACCCGCTATAAAATACACAAAAAAAATCATATAAAGCGAAGAAAGCACTGCCACGTATATATTATTTAACAAAGAAATCATCATCGCGACAAATGCCGTAGGCAAAAGCATTACCAATATAGTAGGATCTCGAGGAATATTTGCGAATTTGACAATTAGAAAAGTAAAAACAAAAAATCCAACCATAAGCGTAAAGGCAATGGTTGGTGAACCTGCCACTGTAAAATATTTGAAATAATACCGTAATAAAAAAAAGGAAAAAATTAACGCGAAAAAAAACTGCAACAAAAAGATTCCAATCGTAAAAGAAACCGCGCGCAATTGCGAACTGCGATTGATTATCTGAATGGTATCATACATATCTGCAGTGATAGTCTCTCCCGCCTGGATAACAGTATGTCCCTTTTTTAACGTTGCCACCACTGGTTTTACCGATTTCATCGCATCATCGATTCGTTTCAGTGTCTCTTCCGCATTGAAAACCAAATTTGGCGCCAAGGTCTTCTCAACGATCTCTTTTACTGCAAAAAGCTGCTCAGCGCCTAAAAAGGGTGCAACGGCATATGCCCTTTTAGGAACTTCTTTCTGCACTTCCTTTAGTGTGACAAGTTCATCGAGATTTGTGAGCCGCTCGTTTATTTCCCCCGAACTAATTACTGTGCGGATCGAAACCAAATTATTTTTTACATTTAAAGGATTATTATAAGGCTCTTTCAACACACCGCGATCGTATATTTGTACCATCAGCTTGTTGATTATGTTTTTTAACCGAGGAGGATTTTTATCCTTCAAAATTCCGAGCAAAACCACATCGCTAAAAGGGATGTTTTTGGGAAGCTTTGATTTTAACGCAATCAGCTGGAATGTCCTATCCTCGGTGCCGATCGGTGGATTTTCTTCAAGAACCTGTATAACTTGCCTAAAAAGAACATCTACCATTTCAAGTCGTCTAACCAATACCGCTTGATCTCTATCGAATACAAGCGGGGTGCGCTCTGCTGCGCGTTCCATATTCCTTCGTGTTTCCGTTTCCAACCTATATCGAATGTCGTGAGGTACTACAATATCTTCGCTGGCAATGTCACCAATATTATATCGATATATTTTTCCACGCACGCTAATTGAAAGCAATATGGTGGAAACAACAATAAGGCATAGCGCAAAAACTATGGCGGGTCTTACATGCGGTTTCTTAAACACAAGTGAAGCTCGCCGCATATAATTTTTTATTTTTCTTGCCATTATCAATTACTCGCACTTGGCTTCGTATTTATTATATGCGGCAACAATTTTCTCAACCACAGGGTGTCTGCATATATCTTCGGTGGTAAACTCCATAAATGCGATCTCTTTCACATCGCGCAACACCTCGAGCGCCTGTAGAAGTCCTGATTTTGATGTTTTATCCAAATCTATTTGAGTTACATCGCCTGAAATCACAATCTTTGCATCATTTCCAAGCCTTGTTAAAAACATCTTCATTTGCGACGTTGTGGTATTTTGCGCTTCATCCAAAATAATATATGCTCGATTGAGCGTACGACCGCGCATGTATGCCAATGGCGCAATTTCTATTATTCCTTTTTCAATAAGGGACGATACGCGTTCAAAACTCAACAAATCGAATAGCGCATCGTACAATGGCCGAAGATATGGATTTATTTTTTGAATAAGATCTCCCGGTAAAAAACCAAGATTTTCACCTGCCTCTACGGCAGGTCGCGAAAGCACAATTCGCTCTACCTTTCCTCTAAAGAGCATATGCAAGCCAACAGCAACAGCCAAGTACGTTTTTCCAGTTCCAGCTGGGCCAATTGCAAAGGTTATCGGGTACTCATGAATGAGCGAAATATAATCTGCCTGATTGGTTGTCCGCGGTACGACAACACGCCCCGTTTCAGATATGACAATCTTAAATCGATTTATATCGGAGGCTTTTATTTCCTTCCCCCTGGCGAACGATCGAGCTAAATATCGAACATCGAAATCATCGAGTTCCTTTTTTGTGCCATTTTCATGAAGGTAGTCGCTTATAACATGGAGAAGGCGAATTGCAGCGCCCGATGCCTTGGAGGAACCGCTCACAATAAGCGTGTTGCCCCGTGGGATAATTCGCACTTCCATTTCCGATTCAATCGTTTTCAAATTGCGATCCATATAACCGCAGACTCGCCGATAAAGCGATGCATCATCGATTTCAAAACAACTACTTGCCTTCATACTCCTTAAAATTTTTCTGACAATCTACAAAATTTAATTCTGTCACATAAACAAAAATTGTTATTGATGCACTCCTTCCTTTGCAACATACGTTTTTTAAATTTTCCCTTCTGCCTTTTGCGCATCGAAATTTATATAACTAAGTGTTAATATATCATACAATTCTTTCATTGTCAATTATTCTAATTGCCAATTCTTCAAGTTGTTCAGGGGAAACGTAGGATGGCGCTTCGCTCATTAGGCATTGCCCTTTTTGAGTTTTGGGAAAGGCAATCACGTCTCGGATCGAAGTGCGTTTAAGCAAAATCATTAGAATTCTATCCAACCCAAGGGCAATCCCACCATGCGGTGGTGGTCCATATTTGAATGCATCGAGCAAAAACGAAAATTTTACTTTTGCCTCTTCCTCGCTAATGCTCAACAATGCAAACATTTTTTTCTGAAGTTGCGGATCAAAAATTCGAATAGAGCCCCCTCCTATTTCAACACCATTGAGAACAACATCATATGCTTGCGCTTTAAGTTCGTCTACATTTTCTGGGCTTATGGTGTCAAGCATGTTATAGTGCTCTCTTTTCGGTGCAGTAAACGGATGATGTTTTGCATAAAATCGTTTATCCTCTTCATGGTACTCCAAAAGTGGAAAATCTGTAACCCACACAAATTTAAGCGTATTATCGTCACACAAATTCAATTCCTTTCCAAGGCGTAGCCGCAGATTGCCCAATGCATCGTTGACAATGTGAGGAAAATCGGCAACAAAAAACAAAAGTGAATCCTCTGTGGGCTTTGTTCTTTTCTCAAGCTCTTTTTGTTCTGATTCAGATAAATATTTTGAAATCCCACCATCAAAACTGCCAGATTTATAACGCGCCCAATATAACCCCTTCGCTTTATATATTTTCACAAACTCGCTGTAATCATCGATCATTTTTCTGGAAACGCGAGCGCCTTGTGGAACTACCACTGTTTTTACTTTTCCACCACTTCGAATAATTGTGGCAAACGCTTCGAACTTCGATGATTTAAAAATATCGCTCACCTCAACGAGCTCAAGACCAAATCGCAAATCGGGAGCATCTTTCCCAAATCGATCCATCGCTTCGTCATACGTAATTCGTTGGAAGGGTACTTCAATTTCCTTGTTGAGAACAACCTTTACGATCTCGGCAAGCAATCCTTCAATGACTTCCATCACCATAGGTGGATCAACAAATGACATTTCAAGATCGACTTGTGTAAACTCGGGTTGTCGATCGTTGCGCAAATCCTCGTCACGAAAACATTTCACAATTTGAAAATATCTGTCAAATCCTGAAACCATGAGTATTTGCTTAAAAAGCTGAGGGGATTGGGGCAACGCATAAAACATTCCTTTGTTGATACGGCTTGGGACTAAAAAATCGCGCGCCCCTTCAGGGGTGGATTTGTTAAGCATTGGAGTTTCGATTTCAATAAATCGCTTTCCCGAAAGGTAATTGCGAACTGCTTGACACACCCGATGTCGTATAATGATCGCTTCTTGCATTTCTGAACGCCGAAGATCCAAATATCGATATTTCAGGCGTACTTCTTCAGAAAGATTCGCCGCGGTGCTGATCTGAAAAGGTGGCACTTCGGAAACACTCAGTATTTCTAAATTCGTCACAAAAATCTCTATTTCACCTGTTGAGATGGAAGGGTTAATGGTCTCGGGTGATCTCAAACGCACCTCCCCCTTTGCCATAATGCAATACTCATTTCGGAGTTGATTTGCTGTGTCGATAATATGAGCTTCGCTTTTCGAGCTATCTACTACTAACTGAACATAGCCCGTTACGTCGCGAAGTTCAATAAAAATAATTCCCCCGAGATCGCGTTTTCGAGCAACCCATCCAAAAAATGTCAAATATTTGCCTACATCGTTTTTCCCAACTTCACCGCAATAGCTTCTATCCTTAAACATATGACCTCCCACATCCATTTTTACCACAACAAAATCTGCCTTATGCAAAGTAAACTACTTTCCGCATCTCTGTGGTTAAACCAATGTAAAATATTAACTGAAAAAACTGGATTATTCAATATGATGGCATTGCATGTTCGTTTATTCCAGTTCACGAACTCCAACGTCGCTGACAATGAAAGGTGAATACTTCCGTGCAGAATACCATTTCCAGACATAATAAATGGGAATCCCCCCAAACACTGCGAGCAATGCGAAACGCGCCGTGTTCGTCCATGCCATAAATCCAGCAATGAGCATGAACACCGAAAGGATTACAAAAATCAAGGGGATTAACGGAAAGAAAGGAACTTTAAATGGCCGAGGGATATCAGGCCTTTTGTAGCGAAGATATATAAGTCCAATGACTGTAAGAATTGGAAAAATCCCAAGCGCAAATCCCATATACTCCATTAAAATTGTCGAATTGCCTACCAATACGTAAAACACAGAAAGCACAATCTGTAAAAATATCGCATATGCAGGAGTTTGAAAACGTTCGCTTACCGTACCAAGAAATCCAAATAGCATGTGATCCTTTGCCATGGCGTAGTACACTCTTGGTCCAACCATTATTTCAACGGAAATAGAAGAAAGGAGCATAAGGGCAATGGCTAATGTAAAAAAGTTTGAAATGTATGGGCCAAAAAGATGGCGCACGGCAACTGCACCCACCGCCTTTTGATTCATCAACGCTTCGCCTGGAGCTGAGATTAAAAACACCACATTAACCAAAAGATATAACACCGAAGTAATTACGGTACCCCACAATAGCGCCCGCGGGAGATTTTTTTCAGGATTTTTTATTTCTCCAGAAAGGTACGATGCGCCATTCCATCCCGTATAGGAAAACATGATGATGAGAAGCGAAAGTCCCATCGTTGGAATACCCGCCATTGGTTGATTGCTAGCTCCCGAATAGCTTGCAGAAAGGCGATCCAACTTGCTCCAATCAGCTACACTCGCCCCAAATACCAGAAGTCCTAAAATAATTAACACCTTTAAGACAGTAAGTACATTTTGAACTGCACTTCCGAATCTCACACCAATGATATGGATTCCACCAAAAAAAACAATCAATAGCGAACTGGCAAGTTTATGATTCCAAGAATTTGCCAAAAACATTGCTACTTGAGAATGCGCACCAAGATAACTTAAAAAAAATTGTCGAACGTACTCAACTATCGTAATAGAAGTCACTGCGACGCAGGCAGTAAATCCGATGATAAGCGAAATCCATCCCGAAAGGAATGCTGGCAACATGCCAAATGTTTTTTTTAAGTACACGTATTCTCCACCCACATGTGGCCACATGGTTGCAAGTTCCGCATAACATAAAGATCCTGTAAGCGCAACCACAAGCGCAACACCCCATAAAACTAATAGGAGTAACGCATTATGCGTCATTCCAAGCACTTCGCCGGTTGTGATAAATATACCCGTTCCAATCATGCTTGCAACGACCACAAGCACAGCGGTTGGTAAACCCAATTGTCGCTTCAGTTCAGCCATTTTACTACATATTCCTTAATTATAATAAGTTTCCGTGAATCAAACGATATTTTCTCTTCGCTCGCTTCACATATGTTCAGTAGCATGTCAAAAAATCGAGCATGTATGATATGATTATCGATAAAAGTCAAGCTCATATTAAATTTTTTCGAATTATTTCTTCAAATTTCACGTACATCAATCATTTACGATTGCACTCCTCAATTTTCTGTAGCCCCGCAAAAAGATTCTTCGCATCGACCAGATGGAATGCAGAATTGTCTTGCAGCAATATATATCCTACACCCGCACCGACAACATCATATTCTGCGGGCATCGCGCATCGTTTTTCCAATTCAATATTGTACATATACATTGTGCCTTTTTCCCTCACCACTGCAAACTCATCGGTAAATGCAACGTCCTCCACCGCAGTAAACTGTTGTATTGTTTTCGCTCTTTTATTCGATACGTTCATCGCACAAAGCGACCAATTGCCAGATGCGCCGGCTATATATGCAATCGCAGTACGCCACATGCCAAAACGAAACGAAGCATTTTCAAGCCCCTTAATAACAATTTTCTTATGTCCCACATCAACAACTGTAAGGCGATATGCACCCGGGGTACCACAGTTTATTGCAATCACATTTCCAACAGCCTGTATTGCCGTTCTGTGTTTTTGCGCAGAAGGAATAAAATCGAAAACGGGCTCGCTGATCGCTTCGCGCATTTCGCCCTTGTTTGTGCGCATAAGCAATTTATTTGCACGTAAAAGATAAAGGTTTTCACCAATGAAATGCATTCCCACAACATCACCTTCCCCAAAAAGAGTTTCCGCGAGAATCTCATCGCCATTTCGATTGAATATCGCTATTTCATTTCGATGTAGAAATCCAAATCGACCAGCCGTATGATCCACGGCCAAAAGTTTTTTATCCGCCACGTTCTCGATTGTTGCTGTGTTTGGCCAAAGACATCGAATCGCATCTTTTTCGGCACGGAATACCATACCGCATTCGAATTGGACATCGTGCGAAAAACTCTCCACACGCCCATATACCACCAACAGTCGAATTGCATTCGCGCGGTTTTTCTCATTGGGATTATTGCAATATTCCACCAGCGCTCTTTCAAATTTAATTTCTTTTCGTTGGCATTGGACAAAAAACATTGCTGCAATAATCAACATTGCAACCAAAATTGAATTTTTTTTCATAAATTACTTTTTCTGGAATTTTGTCCGTATTCGATCTAATGCCTTATAAAGATAACTCGCATCCAAAAGCTCGATCATCCGTGTGGATGCAGCTGATTTCGCTTTTAAACTGAATTTCGATGTTGAAATATAAATTCCACTTCGACACTTTTCCTTATTGATGATTTTATAAAACTCAAGAACCTGATTTTCGGTAATTTCTCTCGTTGTTCGATGAAAATAAATAATTATTGGGGGCTCGTTTATGCGCTTCACGTTAAAAGCCTTATAATAATATTCATCGCGCGAAACGATCTGCTTGGAAATTATGTTGTAGTTAAGACCCGAGATAATCTCGGCAATAAGCGGCTGCAACTCCTCAAGCGACTGTAAAAAAAGCATTTTCATGTTTTCGTTATTCATAATGCGATAATACTCTTCCAATTTCATCCGAACCCCACGGTACTCGGGATTTTTTTTTGCAATCTGCTCCCAATGATATACTGCTTCGTTAATCTTATTTAGCATCTCAAAAGATTCTGCTAAAATGTACCGATACTTAAGCGCAATCTCATCATCCGACCGAAGCTTTCCAACGCCTTGTTCTAATAGCTCAATTGCCTTTTCGTACATGGCATTTTCGTAATAAATCTCACCCATCCCAAGAAGGCTTTTTTCATAAAATTTATTGTCGCGCTTGGCATTTTCAAACATCCGAAGCGCAGCATCATAATCCTTTTTCGCCTTATAAATGAGCGCTAAATAGTAGTGAGCTTCCAATAGGTTTGGATTATTGTCGATTGATTTTAACAAATAATTCTCTGCATCTTCATATTGCGACAAATAAAACGAACTCACCCCCAGGGGCAAAAGGCAATCCGTCAGCGTTGGATCGCCTTCAAGCGCTTTCGCAAGGTGGCGCTTCGCCTCTTCGTATTTATTTTGCCGATAATATGCATGGCCAACTCTATAATTCGCACGCAGGTCATCGGGATTAAATTGGAGTATTTTTTCATATTCATCAACTTCTCTTTGCCACTGTTGCGTTTGATTATATAAATCTGCTAAAGCATAGTGAATATCAACTTCGTTCACATAACGGGGAAAATCGGGGATTTGAAGGATGGAATTCAATTCATTAATTGCAAGAACATATTGTTTTTGGGCAATGAAAATTCGCGCTCGCAAATACCGTGCGGGTACATAATCGCGTTGTTTCTCTAATACCCATTTTACTATTTCGCTTGCTTGTTGTATCTCATTTTCATTAAACAATTCCTCAGCTTTCCGAATGCGCGCAGGAATCCTGAATCGTTGGAGCATCACGAGAACCCCAATGCCCACCATAAAAAAAATAATAAATGTCATTACCCGAAGAATCGCTTCCATCGCATCAACACAGTGTATAATAATATGAGTGATGGTATCACGGTAAATCAACGCGTCAAGCAAGTTATTTTGATTACCAAAATAAAGTTGAAAAATTCTACAACAATTTCATCAATTGCATCATCAGGTAAAAGGGGCTATGGTTGAAGTACGCGGACTCACAAAAACATTTCACGTCAAAAAAAAGGGATTGTTCGAAAAGCCCGCAGAGATTCGCGCGATCGATAAAATAAACTTTTCTATTCAAAAAGGCACCACGCTTGGAATGGTAGGTGAAAGCGGGAGCGGGAAAACAACCGCTGCGCGAACCATGCTTCGCCTCATCGAACCCGACGCGGGAAAAGTGATAATCAATGGAACAGAAATCACTTCGCTTGCGAAAAGCGATTTGCGAAAATTTCGCAAACACATGCAAATTGTTTTTCAAGATCCATACAGTTCGCTTAATCCACGGATGACAGCAGGAAAAATTATTGCTGAGCCGTTGAAAATTCACACAGACCTTTCAGGAAAAGAGTTACGCGATCGCGTATATGAACTTCTACAACTTGTTGGCCTTTCGCGAGAACATGCTGATCGATATCCTCATGAATTTAGCGGGGGACAACGCCAGCGAATTGGCATTGCGCGGGCAATTGCCCTCAATCCCTTATTTGTAGTTCTGGATGAACCAGTTTCTGCACTCGATGTCTCAATTCAAGGTCAGATTTTAAATCTTTTGCTCGATTTGCAGGAAAAATTTGAACTTACATATCTATTTGTCGCACATAACTTAGCAGTGGTGGAGCAGATGAGCGATAGAATTGCAGTGATGTATGCGGGCCGCATTGTGGAAGAAAATAGCCGTCAGGGCATTTATCGCGAACCATTACATCCTTACACGAAAAATCTCATTCGATCAATTCCCGATGCAAAGCCGATCAAACACGGTTTTTCAGTGTTGAAAGGTGAAATTCCATCACCAGAAGCCCTTCCAAGTGGATGTCACTTCCATCCTCGCTGCAATCATGCTACTGATCGCTGTAAGGTGATGTATCCACCCGAAAAGCTAATTGGATCTGCAAAAGTTTTTTGCTGGTTGTATCACGAATGAACATGCGCTCGTTAGTCATCGTTTTTGTTTGTACTTTTACATTAATTCCTCTCGCTTCTGAATTGACCGCGCAAAGCGATCCTGATGAATTTTTATTGAAATACCTCAACGCTGTGCGCGAACACAAACCCATTCCCCCTCCAAAAGAACAAATGTACACGAAAAATGACCTTGTATATTGCACGGGCAATCTCGAGATAGCAAAACTCAACAACATAGCCGCGGATATGATAACGTTCGGTGAACACGAAGCGGCAAAAAAACTTTTCGAGAAAGGATTAACGCATGCGCCCATTTTTTTCCCATACCTGTATAATATTGGCGTATGCTGTTTATTTTTGCGAGAATTCAAACAGGCGCTCATTTATTTGCAAAAAGCAAAAAACATTCTCCCCGAATATTCGCGGACGTATTTGCAAATTGGATTCACCTACCAGATGATGGCAAAAGAAGAGCTTGCAATCGCATGTTTTCGCGAAGCGCTGAAGGTAAATCTCTACGAAATTGAATCGCTCATCCTCATCGGCGATATATATTATAATCGAAATCAAATCACGCAGGCAGAAAAATACTACAAAGCCTCGCTCGAAATGGACCCGTTTTTCCCGAACGGAATCATCGGCTTGGCGAAAATTCAATTTTACCGAAAAGAATATGCTTCAACAATCATAACTCTCAAAGGCGTTGATACTTCAAGAGAATACGATAAAGCGCTCCACTATTACTATGCGGAAAGTGCATATAAACTCATGGATTATAAAACAGCCTATGAGCAATATAAAAAGCTTTTGGAATTCAAAAACGACAAATTTTTCATTACACATGCGCGCAGCTTAATTCAGCACAAGCTTAACCTCGCCGAACGATTCATTGCCCAATAATTACGATATTATATTTCGATATAACGATTCGATGAACACGTGGGGCAACACACCTGGTGGAAGTTTTACTCCCGTTTTCGCTTCTATAAGCGTTACAAGTTCACGCTCGACCTTTTCGCGAGCACGCTTTTCCATAGTATTTTTTGCGCGTAAATAAGAATTAACAATTTCAACAAATGAAGGAGAAAAAAGTTTATTGATATTCGAAACTAAAGCAAAATAATTCTCCACTCCGCCTTCAATTTGAATGATCTCTACACTCCTTTCTCGAGTTACAAAGGTACCCGCCACGAAATCGCCAATGCGCTTTCGTTTGGAATTGAACATTGCACAAACTATTCCAACCAGATAACCAAATGGTAAAACGTCCACAATTCGAAATATATTTCGCAACAACGCCGAAGTAAAATCTATATACATCCCATCATCCCGAACAGCTCGAATCCTCATTATCCGCTTCCCAGGAGTATACCCCTTCCACAGCCATTCAAATAGAAAACCATACAAAAGAAAGAAAAGCGAACAGGCAATAATCAACACAATCATCACCAATTGGGGAAGATTTCCAAGACTAACATAGCGCGCGAGCACGAAACTCCCCACCGCAAAAAAAATTAATACCACATAAACTCCCACAAACACTACCATCTTGATGGCTACATCGATGAGAAATGCAATGCAGCGATGATAAAGAGACGCAAGCTCATACTCTACCCGCACCTTTTCAGAAGTTTGATAGTAAAAACTTTCACCAGACGCCATGGTGCACCATTAAATTTTAATTCTATTATTTAATAACACATCAGCGATCAAAATTTCATAAGAGAGAACAGAGAATTTAAATTATTTTAGAAAAAAAAGGAGTTTATAGTTTTACATTTTATTCATGAAAAAACATAATCATAAAACCCGCATCGAATTGCACAATTTACATTCACAACTTCGATGGTAATTAGGGAAAAAACGCGATGTGCATTGCATTTGTGCAGATCTAAAACCACCTACATTATTTTGCCACCTACGTCGTCGAGATCGATATCCTCCAAAAGCTCTTTTAAGGTTTCCCTATCCATTTTCTGTGTCAAATTTTCACCCATTGCAAGAGCAAATACTTTCTTTTTCACATAAATTGGAGAACCAGTTCGAAGCGCAATCGCGATGGCATCGCTTGGGCGGCAATCGACATCGATCGACTTATCTTCGCTTTCGAGATTGAGAGTTGCAAAGTAAATATTATCTTTTAAATCGCGAATACATATTGATTTCACCGTATATTTTAGTTCTTTAAGGATATTTACAATGAGATCGTGGGTAAGCGGACGAATTGGCTTTTTCCCTTCAAGTTCAATCGCAATCATGCTCGCTTCCAGCGGCGCAATAACGATTGGCAAAATATCATCGCTTGCAATATCTTTTAACAGAATCACTGGAGCACCCGTTTCCTTGTCCAGAAATATATTCACCACTTTACATTCGGTTTGCATAACCCCACCTCATGACTTAATTATAGCAAAACATAGCGAAAAAATCAAGCACAATTATAAATTTTAATTAATTGTAGCCTAAAACAGTTGCTTTGTAAATGGATATATTTTCGCAAATAGGTTTAAAATTTCACATGCAATGCTTTGCAAGTTCCTCAAAGAATTGCGAGAGTTTACCGACTCCTCCTGTTTCCAAGATTTCGATTGCACGTGTTCCTACAATAAAGCCATCAGCAACTCGCAATGCGATTGCAGCAGTTACTCCATCGCGAATGCCAAACCCAAGCACCACCGGAACGCGTGAAAATTTTTTGGCATGGGCAATTTTTTTTCGCATCTCGCTTTCAAGCGAAAAGCGACTCCCGGTGATTCCGCGAATTGAAATGCAGTATAAAAAACCGCTTGCCGAAGAAGCAATTGATTCAATTTGCTCATAGGTGTTCTCGGGAGTAATGAAATGTATCAGTTCAATCCCAAACGGAGCAAATTCCTTTTTAAATCGATCGCTTTCCGCCGATGGTACATCTGGTAAAATAATGCCCGATGTACCAGCTGATTTCATCATGCGCGCAAACGTACCATTTCCTCTGGCAAAAATGTGATTTGCATACGTCATCACATAGATCTTTTTGGATGAAGGACAGCTAATTTTTTCAATACTTTTGAAAATATCCGCAACGCGATGTCCATCTGCAATGACCTTCATCGCTGCGCGTTCAATTACCGGACCATCTGCAATTGGATCAGAAAAAGGAATACCAATTTCAAGAAAATCGAAGTACTCCATTCCCAACCGAGCGGCATCAATAAAAACTTTCGGAGTTGGATAATTCCCCATCAAATACAAGCCATTATATCCCTTCATAATTTCGCTTCCCTTGCAATGATGTCCATATCTTTATCCCCTCTTCCAGAAAGATTTACGAGAACTACGCAACCTTTAAATCGCTTTCGATTTGAAAGCACATAACCAACGGCATGGCTGCTTTCCAATGCAGGAATAATCCCTTCGAATTTTGAAAGAGCAAGGCATCCCCTCAGGGCTTCACTGTCGCTACATCGAACGTATTCGACAATTTGTTCATCATGGAAAAACGCATGCTCTGGACCAACTGCAGGATAATCCAACCCCGCGGAAATTGAATGCACTGGTAATATTTGGCAATCTTTATTCTGTAGCACATACGTAATACACCCATGCAATATGCCGCGCCTGCCCATCGCAAACCGCGCGCTATGCTGCCCCGGTTTAGTGCCAAATCCACCCGCTTCTACGCCAATGAGCTTCGTTTTCGGAAGCCTTAAAAAGGCTGAAAAAATGCCCACTGCGTTGCTCCCACCACCGACGCATCCAACAACAAAATCGGGATTTTTACCTACCTGCGTATACATTTGGGAGCGAGCTTCCTTTCCAATGATCGATTGAAAATTTCGCACAATCATGGGGAATGGATGCGGACCTACCACCGACCCTATGCAATAATGCGTGTGGCGAACGTTTTTAACCCAATCGCGCAGCGCGGCATTAATTGCATCTTTAAGGGTACCGCTTCCGCTCTCAACTGGGACTACTTCCGCACCTAAAAGTCGCATGCGCGCAACATTCGGCGCTTGGCGCTTCATATCGACATTTCCCATATACACGGTACACTTCATGCCCAAAAGCGCAGCAACGGTAGCAGTTGCAACGCCATGCTGCCCGGCGCCAGTTTCTGCAATCAATCGCTTTTTCCCCATAAACCGTGCGAGCAATCCCTGCCCTAATGTATTGTTGAGTTTATGCGCCCCAGTGTGCAATAAATCTTCGCGCTTTAAAAAAATTTCTATGCCGCATTTATGGGAAAGATTTGCTGCATAATACAGCGGAGTTGGTCGCCCAGCATAGTGTGAAAGAAAGCTTTTGAGTTCAATTCGCATGGCGCGATCCTTTCGAAACGCATTGTACGCTTTTTCGAGTTCACCCAGCGCATTTACAAGCGTTTCGGGTACAAATTTTCCGCCATATATCCCAAAATACCCATTCGCCGTCGGCATTTTATTCATCGCCAAGCGCCTCCTTTAGTTTTTGCAAAAATGCGCGCATCTTTTCTGCTGATTTTTTTCCTGGATACTCCTCAATGCCCGAAGAGACATCTACGCCAAATGGACGGAAGTTTCGGACGAGCAGCCCAACATTGTGAGCTGTTAACCCTCCTGCCACGATCGCATTCGAAAGCGGGATCGATCGCAATAAATTCCAATCCATTAAATTCCCGGTGCCTCCATATGCGTTGCTGGAATATGAATCGAGCAATACATATCCTTTTTCGGGAATGCAAATTTGCGAAATATCTTTTTCATCTTTGATGCGATGCCCCATTAACACCGGCAGTACTCGATTTATCTGGAGCATGATTTCTCGCGAATAAATTTGCGCGTAATCCAAACGCAACTCACTCGCAATTTGAAGTATGCGACTTGGAGTTTCATCGACAAACACGCCAACAGTTTTCGTCATGGTACCCGCAATGCGCTGCAAAAGCTTGTATGCTTTCTCAACTGGCACGTATCGCGAAGACTTATTATAAAATACAAATCCGACGGCATCGACTCCACAGCGCACTGCTTCTTCAAGATCTTCCTCTCGCGTAAATCCGCAAAACTTAACGAACACCACTCATCTCCCGTACAATTTCTTCAGGATTGTCCGATTCCATAAACGCGGTGCCAACCAAAAAATACTGAGCACCAACTTCA
Source organism: Spirochaetota bacterium (assembly GCA_026419015.1). Lineage (GTDB taxonomy): Bacteria > Spirochaetota > UBA4802 > UBA4802 > JAGODF01 > DYLV01. The sequence continues at coordinate 1,969 of JAOAAF010000014.1, read as the reverse complement.
TATTTTATTTTCTTTATATCTTCAACGCTATGAATTCCGCTTGCCCAAATCTTTACAATCTTTGATGGCAATTTCTTCCATGTTTTTTTTGCAACTTCGTACTCGATACGAAGCGTTCCCAAATCGCGCGAATTTATAATCAGATGCGATGGATTAAGCGGGAGCACTTTCGATAATTCTTCCGAATGATGAACTTCCACCAGCGGCACCATTCCGCGTACAAGCGCATGCTCATAAAGATTTCGAAGCTCCTTTTTATCAAGCATTCGCGCGATAAGCAACACCATATCGGCACCCAACATCCATGCTACATTAATTTGCTCTTCGAAAAAAATGAATTCCTTGCATAGCACAGGCACCGGCACGCTGTGCGCTACTTGGTATAAATTGCTCCACGAGCCATCGAAGAAATTGCAATCGGTAAGAACGCTTATTGCAATCGCACCTCCCCGAACATATCCTTGGGCTTGAAATTTGGAATCGACTTTTCTTATTATGCCCTTTGAAGGGGAAGCACATTTTATTTCGGCAATAATGCCATTTTCGATTTCATTTTTTCTTAATCGATAGATTGGCTTTTGACGGGGTATGCATCGTTGAAGCAAATTTCGAAGTCCTGGTAGTTCTATTTCCTTTAGTTCCCTCATTTTTGATAATTCAAACTCGTGCAGTCGCGCCATTTTTCAACTCCATCACCTTCTTATACAGTACCCCCCCATGCACAATATCAATGGACTGGCAAAAATATTTTTTTATGTCGCCTTTTTGCTTTGCATACATCGCAAGCGCTGCATTGAGCGCAATGAATTTCCCTACTGCAGTTGGCGTAGAAGTGGTTATCGTTTCTATAAAAAGTTGAACATTCTCATGTGCGCTTAATCCTTTTGGGATGTTGCGCGCTTCTTCTTTTGAAATGAATTCATCTGGGGAAATGGTAAACGTTGTAACATGTGAGCCTTCAATTTCATACACATGTGTGTGCGCATGCGGAGAAACTTCATCCATACCATCTTCCGATGAATAGACAAGCACGCGCTCATACCCAAGGCGGGCAGTTGCTGTCGCGTATTTTTCCATAAATTCAGTCGAATACACGCCAATCATCTGGTTTTGTGGAAATGAAGGATTTGTCAAGGGGCCTAAAAAATTAAAAATGGTACGAATTGCCAGCGCTTTTCGCACCGGCGCAGCGTGTTTCATCGCAGGATGATACAGCGGTGCAAATAGAAATACAAATCCATGCCTTTTAAAATACGAATACGCCTGTTCCCCCGTAAGGGCGATGGGAATCCCCAGCGCTTCAAAAAAATCTGCAGAACCCGACTTGCTCGTAACGGAACGATTGCCATGCTTTACCACTGGGATTCCCGCAGCTGCGCTTACCAGCGCGGCCGCCGAAGAAACATTGAACGAATGCGAATTATCGCCTCCAGTACCACAGGTATCGATATGAGAGTTTACCCCTGTCTCTAATTTTATAGCGGCTTTACGCATAGACTTTGCCGCACCGACAATCTCTTCGCAACTTTCCCCTCGCACGCGCATTGCCATAAGCACCGAAGCGAGTTCAATTTCAGAGACTTCGCCGGCAAACACTGCATCGAAAAATTCTTCTGCGTGATAAGCATCAAGCGAATTGCCATTCGCAAGTGTGCTAATCGTTTTTTGCACAATACTCATATGCGCCTCCAATAAAATTGCGTATCATCGTACGTCCATTTTCCGTTAAATAGGATTCGGGATGAAATTGCACGCCCCACATAAAGCGGGTTATATGGCGAATTGCCATAATTTCGCCATCTGTTGACTCAGCCATTATTTCAAAGTCGCGGGGAAATGTCCTCCGCTCGGCTGCGAGCGAATGGTATCGCACTGCTTTAAATGGTGAAGGAATTCCTTTGAACAGTTCGCCACCACTATGAAAAATGCGATCAACCTTTCCATGCATTATTCGCTGGGCAGACACAAT
>JAOAAF010000155.1 GCA_026419015.1 Spirochaetota bacterium | reverse complement strand
CTCATCCACGATCCCTATGTTGGGCAACAAACATTCATTCGTGTCTATTCCGGCAGGCTCACCAGCGGCATGCTCGTATATAATGCAACGAAAGGCGAACATGAACGCATTGGCAGAATTTTGCGCATTCATGCAAAAGAACGCGAGGAAATTCAAGAAGCAATTGCAGGGGATATTGTTGCGCTCATAGGTCTTAAATATACCACCACAGGCGATACGCTTTGTGACGAAAAACATCCCCTCCTTTTAGAATCAATTTTTGTTCCCCCGGCTGTGGTGGACTTAAAGGTTCAGGCACCATCTAAAAAAGAAGAAGAAAAACTCGGCATTGCGCTTCGCAAACTAGCAATGGAAGATCCATCATTCAAAGTGAGAGTCGATGAGGAAACAAACGAAACTATTATTTCAGGCATGGGCGAACTTCATCTTGAAATAATTATCGATCGGCTGAAACACGAATTTGCAACAGAAGCGATTGTGGGTGAGCCTTCAGTCGCATACCGTGAAACGATTACGGCGGAAGCAACTGCAAATACGAAATTCGTAAAACAAACAGGCGGGAGAGGCCAATATGCTCATTGTGAAATCCGAATTGAACCTAACCCCGGGAAAGGATTTGAATTTGTTAATCACATCAAAGGAGGCGTAATCCCTTCCGAATTTATTCCCGCAATTGAAAAGGGGATTGTGCAAACCATGGAAGAGGGAATACTGGCTCATTTCCCTGTAGTCGATGTTCGCGTGGTATTACTAGACGGAAGCTATCATGAAGTGGATTCATCCGAAATGGCTTTCAGAACCTGTGCCTCCATGTGTTTTAAAGAAGCGTTCCGAAAAGCTTCACCAATACTCCTCGAACCGCTCATGGAAGTAGAAATTAACACTCCCGATGAATACATTGGCGAAGTCGTGGGTGACATTAACAGGAGAAGAGGACGCGTAGAATCGATGCGCCGCTTTCGGAAGGGTGCACAAAAAATAAATGCCTTTGTTCCACTTTCGGAAATGTTTGGCTATGCAAATCAGCTGCGAAACATTACCAGTGGCCGCGCAAACTATTCGATGGAGTTTTCACGATATGTGCCATTGAATAAAGATTTACAAGAAAAAGTGCTCAAAAAACTAAACGAAAAGAAAATGGCAAAAGTTTGAAACACATGCCATTCTCATTGGAAACAAGTGCTGTTTTCGCAACAATTGTTTTTGGAAGTGGCGAAATATATTTTTTAAAATACAATAACGGAATTCAATAAAAAAATCCGCTAATACTACTCAGAAGTGCATACAACTTCTGCAATAATTTCATCATTCGTTAATTTATCCGCTTGGATTTTCTTATTGACTTAATGATAACTCCACAAGGAAATTCACATTTACATAAAATTTAGGCGCTATATATATTTATTCGTGGGGGGAAGGGACAATGAAACTTCGAATTATCTTTTTAATAATAATATGCTTTTTACTTATAAAAGCTCCTTTTGCACAAAATCGCCTTACAATTATTCATACGAACGACTTGCATTCAGAACTTATGGGATACTATCCAACAATTGATTATACCCCTGGTACGCTTCACGATGACACAACCGTTGGGGGATGGGCACGAATTGCAACGGTTATAAACGAAGCAAAGAAAAATAGAAAAAACCCTGTGCTGATTGCAGATGCAGGAGATTACACAATGGGAACTCTTTTCCACACCATTTGCAGAGAAGAAGGATTAGAACTGCACCTCCTCGGCGCAATGGGATACGATGCGGTAGCCATTGGAAACCACGAATTCGACTTTATGCCAGGAGGTCTTGCCAACATGCTTCGCGCGGCACATGCAAAAGGTCCCATCCCAATCGCGTTGCTTTCAAATGCCGTCTTTAGCGCGGAAAGCTCGAAGGATGATTTGCTCGAAGATGTCTTTGAAAAAAACATCGCGCGAACCTATACAATCATTCGCAAGGGGAACCTTAAAATTGGAATTTTTGCCCTCCTTGGAGTTGATGCAGCAGAAGTTTCCCCGTTCGCATCGCCAGTGAAATTCCCAGACCGCATTGAAAGCGCAAAGAAAATTCTCAACATCCTTCGCAATGAAGAAAAAGCTGATTTGATCATCTGCCTTTCGCACTGCGGTCTTACGAGAAGAAGCGGTAAAGAATCGGAAGATGAAGAACTCGCAAAAAAAGTACCGGGAATTAATATCATTATTAGCGGGCATACTCACACAAAGCTCGAACAACCCCTTGTAATAGGCAACACCATTATTGTACAAGCGTGGGAATATGGCAAACGCGTTGGCATTTTAGACCTTTCAATAGAAAATGGCAACGCAAATATCGAATCATACCAATACATCGCAATAGATGATCGCATAAAGGGAGATCCCAAAATTCAACGCATTATCGATGCGCATGCAAAAATAATTGAAAACCGCATCCTTTCGCCATATGGCTATTCGTACTCAATGGCAATTGCGGAGACTTCGTTTGATATACCTTTCGAGGAAAAACCACACGAATATCCTATGGGCAACTTAATCGCAGATTCCATCAAATGGTACGCGAACAAACACGCATTTGATCCAAAAGATCCCCATACTCAAATCGTTGCGGCAATTGAATCCAGTGGGTTAATTCGAAACGGTCTATATAAAGGGAAAACAGGAATACTTGCTCTGTGCGATATCTTCAAAACTTTTCCCCTTGGAATTGGATTTTCCGAACACGATGCTCAGATTGGTTATCCCATCGTGTCGGTATATCTTACTGCCGAAGAAATTAAAAAAGCGCTTGAAGTTCTCACCACAATTGCACCGATAAAAGGGAACAGCTATTTCCTCCATGTATCGGGTCTTAAATTTACCTATAATCCACATCGCATGCTTTTTGATCGCATCACAAATATTTGGCTTGGCGATGAAACAAATGGCTATGCGCTTTTGGATTATTCTGCCTCGAATAAAAAACTTTATCGAGTAGCAGCAAACATTTATAATGCGACATTTCTTAAAATCATTGGGCGTTTTACTTCAGGGATACTGACCATTGTTCCAAAAGATCGCAATGGCAATCCCATACACGATTTGAATCACGCGATCATCGATCGAGATTCAAAAACACCGGGCATCCAAGGATTGCGCGAATGGGTTGGAATCATTGAGTACATGAAATCGTTTCCCGACACGGATGGGGACGGAATTCCAAACGTTCCCGAAATGTACAGAAAACCTCTCGGCCGAATTGTCGCAGAACCAAGTGTAAATCCATATGCGCTGCTTCGAAAGGGAAACTGGCTTACCTACAGCGCAGCAGGAGCATTGCTTCTCATTTCGGGATTGATAGCGATCTTTATTGCAGTTGTGGGAAAAAAATTACGAAAGAAATTTTCTCATTCGCACTCGTCAGGGGGAAGATAACCCCAATCTTCCTCGATCATTTGGCGGCAAATACCTAAGGCGGCAATATCGGCACCAAGTTCACGGTAAATGAGTTTTGCACGCCGATAATGCGATACATATCCAGTATCGTGAAACTCGCATTCGATTACGCGATTTAGCGCTTCGATCGGATCGCCATATATCTGCAGCAATTCACCGGAAAGGATTACTACATCAGGCACCACAAGGTTTATTACATCGACAAGCGCTCGAGCAAAGTGCGATAACCGCATATCCATTTCTTTACATACCACAGTATTCCCCTCACGGTATGCCTGAGCAAGGACATCAAGCGAAAGAACTAATTTCCCATCAACGATTCCTGCACGATGCGCCTCAGGACTTTGTAAAAACTCCATAAATCCATTAAACGAAAAATAATTATCCAAACAACCCGTTCTGCCGCAAATACACCGTTTCCCATCATCTGAAACATGGATGTGACCAAACTCCCCATGCGCAGTAACCACAATTCCTCGATGTATTATGCCGCAGGCGGTGGCAGAGCGCGCCGAAATATAGAGTATTGTACGGTGTTGCTCAATCAATTCCCGATCGAGAAGAAAATATGAAATCATCCCGCGAATGTTGTGCTCAATGAAGATCCGCATCGAAGGGAAAAGTTCTTTGAGTAAATCGTAAAAATTTGTCCCGTTTAATTGTGGCATGAGCACATAACTGCGTAAAATTCCCGTCTGCTCGTCGATATCGCCGGGAACCGCAATGCCAACCCCAGAACAATATTTTTGCAACAACGG
>JAOAAF010000154.1 GCA_026419015.1 Spirochaetota bacterium | reverse complement strand
AAATTTTGTGGATTGCACGGCATTTCAAGAAGGGGTCAGAGCCTAATATCAAACTACTTAAATCGGAGTAAATTATTGTTAGATTAATATAGTAAATGAAATTAAAAAAGAAGGGTCAGAGCCCTTTTTTATATATAATCCTCACATCGAAAACGGAATATATGCGGCAGAAAAGTAGCGAGATTATGTAGAATCTGCGGAAGTCAAAATGTATTGGTATGTGCAATTTCATATTATTGAGGCAAGGGAAAGCAGTAATGGGGGTGTGCTACCAAGCAGAAGTGTAATGGGGAAATTTTTGATTATCAAATACAACTGAAAGGCACCCGCATAAAATTCGAAGTATTTTTATTAATTGATCAGGCTTATCCGCAATTTGGTTTAAAAGTAACAGAGCTTGATTTGTTGTGGATTTTAATTTGACATTGATATTATTTTTTTATAATATAAAATAAAGAGTAAAGATAAAAAATTGCTTTCACGCGCATAGTGTACCGTTGAATACCATGTACGAGCACTGTAAAGTGTATGTCACAAAATAATTTTATTTCCATCATTATTGCTGATGACCATGAACTCATTCGCCATGGCATTCGGCGGGTACTTTCGTGTGAACAGGATATGCGGGTGGTAGGCGAAGCATCCAATGCTGCCGAGCTTATGGATATATTGAAAAAAGTGCAATGCTCAGTGCTGATTTTGGATATTTCAATGCCTGGAAGAAATGGCATTGAGGTGTTAAAAGATATCCATACGCGATATCCGCACATAAAAGTGCTGGTGCTCAGCATCTATCCTGAAGAGCAATATGCTTTGCGTGCGCTCAAACTCGGTGCAAGTGGGTATCTTACGAAGGAAGTTACTGCCGAGACGCTTGTATTTGCGATTCGCAAAATTGCAAATGGGAAAAAGTTTATTACCGAATCGATTGCCGAAAGCCTTGCGGAATATCTTACAGAAGGCGATGAAAAAAATCCACATCAAAAACTTTCCGATCGCGAGTTTGAAATAATAAAAATGCTTGCATCAGGGAAAAGCGTTTCCGAAATTGCGCATGAACTTTTTATTAATGCAAAAACGGTGAGCACCTACCGCAGGCGGATCTTGGCAAAACTTCATTTAAAAAACAATGCAGAGATTGTGCGCTACTGCCTTGAACACCATTTAATCGATTGAGAATATACTAAATTTTTTATCTATTCTTGCCCCATAGTTTTTCTGCGCATGCGCATGATGTCGACAAATCCTGGTGTGTGTTAAAAATCAATAAAGGTTATCATTGCGCGCACTGTTTTTTTAGCAGCATTTGTTTTTTTGGGGCGCGCATTGTTTTAAAATAAAGCGATGCTTTGAAAAACAAAACTGCCGATCAATACTGTCGGGTGGACAATTCTTCGACCGTTCAATAATGATATAGATTAATAAATAATTGTATATTAAATGTAATTCATAAAAAAAGAAATAAGTGTTGTATTTATGTAAGATATTTCTTACATAAAATTATGACTTTTTTCATAAAAAAATTTTTATTTTTTTTTGTGTTTTTCGCAGTTGTATGATATTGTTATTATCGTCGATCAGCGATAACTCAGTGAGGTGTTTCCATCTTGCGAAAAATGCATGTTGATTTCAAGTTTGGAAGGTTCATCGATGAGCGGCGATGTATATTTTTGAGGTCGTATTTTGGGTATGGCGACGGATTCGAGAGGAATGGTTGAAACGCAGAAAACGGATGGAGGGATTATCGATACGCGCGGCTTCAGCGAAAGCGGTATTGATGGAAGCGAACCTATAAAAATGAACCCGCTGATGATTACAGCATTTCGAACAAATTATCCATCATGTGATGGATATTGGAATTATGGCAAAAAGTCTACACTGTTTTTCACACGATATTCGAAATGTGAGGATTTATTGAAAACTTTTGCAGTGATCTTTCAAAATTGAGCTTTTTCTTATGCAAAAAGTCGATGCAAATTTATGAATAAAATGAGGCTGCCATGAATCGAATAGCAAATGGGGAATTAGAAAGCGCGCATTCAGTCAGTCCAATACTTCGCATTTCAAACGGGATTTCGGAATTAATCGATTTAAAAGAGGAGATTTCTTCATTATTCCAGGAAATTGCTTCTTTTCTTTTAGAAACAAGCCGGGAGATGGATTCATTTCAAAAGATCATCACACCATATATTGAATACTTTTATGCACACGGCCATAAAGAAGGGAAACACGAATGCTTTATCGACGAGGTGGTAAAACCAAGCAAGGAGGAGATGGAGCAAGCAATTAGTCAGGCAGTTTCAATTATGCAAAACGATAGCGCCATTAATGAAACTGTGGAGTCGTCAATTAAAAAGGCACTTGCGATCAAACCTATTGTTGAATCGCTTCTGGGAATGATTGAAGCGATTGAAACGTATTCCTGGAATGCGATGCTCATTTCGACAAAAGCGGGAATTGAAGGACGAGCCCTTGCGACGATTTCAGCACAGGTGAGCACTCTTTCCGCTTCGGCAAACGAGATAGCAAATAAATGCACGCATATTTTGAATAATCTTAATTGGTATTATCATGAGTTTGAAGAAATTTGCCAGAGAATCGACATCATCAATGAAAATTATCTCACGCGCATGTCAATAAAAAGCGGAGTGATATTTAAAGAAATGCTCGATGAACTCGAAAAGATGTCGGTAAGTGTAAAAGATATTATGGAATATGCGTCGTCCATCCATTTGGTTATAGGTAACCTAATGGAACAGATTCAGCGGGAAGATATTGTGCGCCAGGATTTAGAAAAAGCCATCGGCGCACTTGAGGTGCTCGATAGCGAAAGGCAAAAAGAAAAACCAATTTCAATTTTATATGAATTTCTAAATGCGGATGAGGTAGAAAAATTAATCTATGCGCTACTGAAGCGCAAATACAACAATGTGTATTTCAATTTGCAAAGCCTTGTTGAAGGGACCGAAGACTGTTGTGTGAAAATTAAGCGCCTTATCGATTCGTTTTTACAACGCTTTTATAATAAAGGGGAACATCAGTGGGGTGAATTGTACGAAGGAAAGAAGTTCGATGCGATTTGCGAGAAGCTTGAAAACATGAAAGGGGAGTTCGTTGGTTATATTGAAGAAATTATTTCTAACAAAAGGCGCCTTTACGAGCTTTCGAACAAAATTGTCGATTCCATTTCAACATTTAAAGCATTATTCGATGAAATGATAAAGATTTCCCGAAAATTTGAAATTATTAATATGCTCACAAAAATTGAACTGGCAAAGCATGCAACATTGCGTAAAAACATCGGTGGATCGCTCGTCCACGTGAGCAATCTTCCTTCCGAAATGAAAAGGATGGTGGAAAATGCCATTGATCATCATCGGATTGTGATGAGTGCCATTGAAAAAGCGCTCGATGAGTATTCTACAAACTTTTTAATGGAAGAAAAAGTTCTCACTCGATGTAATGAAACAATGAGAAAAATTTCAGTGAAATTATACGAATCGCAAAAGTATTATCGCGATATATCAGAAAAAATTGGAAGCACTGGCATGAGCATTTTGGCGTTTCTGGAATCGCGAACGGAAGAGTGTGCGCATGGCAGGGAAATGGTCGATGCAGTATATCGGAATCTTGCGATGGTTGGAGAAGTTTGTTGGTGCGAATTAGATGAACTAATAGAAGATGAAAAGCTCAAAGATCGTCTTAAACTCGCCTATGAGGCGGTTGAAGGTGCAAATGGAAGTGGTAGTGCAAATGCCACAGCGTTGAAGTCCATTCTTGTGGAGGCGCTTAGCTCTGTCAGCAACCAACGTGTGATGTTGTTTTGAGAATGTTATGGTTTTGTGAAATAATTTTATTATAAGGGGTGTAAAAATGAGCGAAAATAATATTTTAACAACCATATTTTTTCGAAAATCAAAAAGCTTAAAAGTGTTGTTGGTCACAGTTGTTATTGCAATTGTGGTATTTCTAACTGTTATTTTGATAGTTGTATCTTACAATGCTGCATATACTGCTGTTGAAAATTCCTACATTAATCAGATAAAAAACATCAATGATGGTCTTAATTTTACAATGAAAAGTTATTTTGAACAGCAAATGCAGATAGCAGATCTTTATGGGAGTAAGAATTCGGTACGAGATGCAATATTGAGCGGTGATTACTCAAAGGTAACAAAGGAAATGCAAAGCTTTTTAAAAAAGCACAGTGAAAAGTATGAAAATATAT
>JAOAAF010000153.1 GCA_026419015.1 Spirochaetota bacterium | reverse complement strand
GTTTACGTATTCGCATCTCAATGCGGGCAAAAAGCGCGCGCTCTATGAAATGCGCTCTTTTAATTTAGAACCAGTACTCAAAAGTCTGGAAAAAAAGCATGGCATTGCAATCGACAGGCAGCAGTTTTACTCATTCCTCAACAAAGGGGCGCATGACGATATTATCGAAGAAGGAATACTTATGACCAATAGCTACATCTGGCAAACAAAAGAGAACAAAACGAATAGAGTCGAATTTGAACTTAAAGTGAACTATGGCGATGATATGCAAATAATGAACTATTCGTATCAAGTTTCTCTGAAGGTAGATGGCAAAACTCGGGCTATATATTTCGATAATGTGACAGACAAAAATGCCATCGTAAGCCGCATTGTACAGCATATTGGTGTAGAGATTCCCACTGAACATCACAAAGAAACTACTGCTACCAACAAAACCATTTCAAGAGAATGTTTGGCACGACAAAAAGAGATGGAAAAGAACATTAAAGATATGCTCGATAAATACACAAATACTCTTTCACCGGCTGATAAGAAAAAATTTATTGAAGAACTGATCACACATCTACTAAAAGAAGAGTAATCTATATGACAATATCCTCAACATCTGGCACATCTGCCTCAATTATTTCACAAAGCAACTCTTCGGTCAGCGGTACAATCGACGCAATGCGATTGGCCTGACGTTGCACGATTTTTTCAAAGATATTTCTCACAAGCCGTGCATTTCCAAAACTGCGATCTCTTTTCTCATAAAGAACAGTAAAACTTTTTTTCAACTTCTGCTTTGCCGCGTCACTAACGACAAAGGCTGCATTGTTACAAAAAATTTCAAAAATCGCCATAAGCTCATCCGGCGAGTAATGATCGAAATAAAAATATCTACTAAACCGCGATTTTAATCCCGGATTTGCGCTGATAAAGCGCTTCATCTCATCAGTGTACCCTGCCACAATCACTGCGAGCCTGTCGCGATAATCTTCCATGCGCTTTAAAATCGCATCGATAGCCTCCAATCCAAAATCGTTTCCTGCGATATTCGAAGGAACGAGAGAATACGCTTCATCAATAAATAGCACGCCATCGAGCGCCTTCTGTATTACCTCGTCGACTTTGATTGCAGTTTGCCCAACATAGCCCGCCACCAGTCCCGCACGGTCAGTTTCAATGAGATGGCCCTTCTTTAAAAGCCCTAAGGACTTATATATCTTTCCCAAATATCGCGCAATGGTTGTCTTTCCTGTACCGGGTGGGCCATAGAATACGCAATGAAGGGAAAGCGAAGTAACAGGGAGATTTTTTTCAGCACGAGCTTGTTGCACTTTTATAAGATTTACTAACGTGGCAATTTCTTCTTTGATATTTTTCATACCTACGAGACTATTAATTTTTTCCATAATTTCTTCAAGCGTCTCTTCTTTCTCGGGAATCTTCGGATCTTTTGGAAATTTCTCAACCTTACGGTAAATCAGAGCCCGAATTTCACGTAGGCGTTCTTCTTCTTTGGGGATCATTGTGCCATCCGCTTTCATCACACACTGGGCAAACTCAAAATATGCCTGCGCGATGCGATCAAAGCATGCTGTGCCTTTTGCAGCATCGTAATTTTGTGCTTTTTGAAGCGATGCAAGCATATCTCCATCGATTGAGACATTTTCTCGCTTCATATACGCTGAAATTACATCCCAAAAATTTTCTATTTCAGTTCGATAGTGAAGGGGAAACGAGTCGAACGAAAAAATTAATTTTGCAAGCGTATCAACTTCCTGCGAGTTATCGGGATTAAACGACATCATCACCAGAGATATAAAAAGAAGTTCTTCCGTGGAAATCGAACCATCAGCCATCGCAGCGAGAGAAGAAATCGCCAATAAATCATTTATCACATTTTTTCTAAATTGTATATCGGTTTTATAAATTTCAGTTTCACTAATCGCGTTGTGTATCTTTTTTGCTTCGGAAAAAAGAAAATTCAGCTTTTCCATATTTTCAATCAAACTATCAGTTTCATTGTTGTGTTTTGATACAAATATTTGTTTGTTCTCGATTTTCTCGACGAACGGCGCTGTAATATCATGAAAAGAACTAAATTCATTTTTTCTTGAAAGATGAACTTCTTCGCCTATTATTTCACGAATGCGTTCTGCAAATTTTCCAGCAAACGATGCACCGGAAAAAGTTTTAAAAGAGATCGTGCTCCCTTTCATATAAAACACAATCTTAACCGCTGCGAAGCTTTTTTCCTGAGCAATGTGCTCAATTTCACCGTATTTTATTGAAAAAGTAATCGTTTTACCGAAACCGCTGCTTATGAAAATAATTCTTTTTGTGGTTGCGAATAAAACACCAGCGCGTTCTGATAAATTTATTTGTTGATTTGTTTCTATAAACCCATCAATGAGATCAACAACCATCTCGTCGGGATGAAGGAATTTCTCCAATATGCTCAAAACTAACTTTTTATTGTACACCAGATCCCATGCGGGAAGTGTCGAAAGCATGTTTCGAATATTGCTCATTTTCTTATTTCCTTACTGTTACCATGTCATTAGATAACTGTTATGTCAACGGATTATTTGCATAATACAATACATTAGCGTGCAAAAATTTCTAATGACAAATTTTTTTGTTTATTCTATCCGATCCATTTTCTACTTTGGCAAAAATGAGTGTAAATCTAGGTCACATCCCAGGATAAACGAGACATGGCGAAACCATTCGAAAACACAAAGATTGTGAACTTTAATCTCCTAATTCTTTTTTGCGTAACGCTTATGGCTGTAATGGGCGTTTCAATTATAACTCCGGCGCATCCGCTCATCGTGCGAGAGCTTAACATCTCAGCAACCCAAATAGGGCTTCTCATCACAGCCTTTTCATTTCCTGGGACATTTCTTTCCCCAATGCTTGGCATATTGGCAGATCGATTTGGTCGTCGGCGCATACTTATTCCTTCTCTATTCGTATTCGGCACTTTTGGCACTGCATGTGCACTCACAAAAGACTTTTCGCTGCTTTTAATTTTCCGCTTTCTTCAGGGGGTGGGCGCTGCTTCCCTCGGTTCCATTAATCTTGCGATTATTGGCGATCTGTACTCTGGCAGAAATAGAACTACTGCAATGGGCTACAACTCCAGCGTGTTAAGCATCGGCACTGCATCGTATCCAGCACTTGGTGGATTCGTCGCAGCGTGTGGATGGCAATTCCCTTTTCTCTTTTCCATCATAGCAATTCCAGTCGGTATCCTCATCATGGTACGATTGAAAAATCCCGAACCCGTTAGCAACGAGAAATTCTCGATTTATCTGACAAATATTTTTCGTTTTATCCTCACTAAGAAAATGCGAAGCCTTTTTTTAGCAAGTTTTACCAGTTTCGTAGTTATTTATGGCCCATACCTGACGTATTTCCCATTTCTCGCTGAAAAGCATTCTATTCATTCGCCCGCGATGATTGGGATCCTCATGTCGATTTCATCATTGACAACTGCAATTTTTTCATTTTTTTTGGGAATGCTGGCGAAACGTTTTCGCGAAAATAATTTAATCAAAACTGCATTTTTCTTATATGCAATTTCTTTGTCCGCAATTGCATTCACTTCTATTCAATGGGTGCTCGTGATTGCGCTAATCGTGTTGGGGATGGCAAGCGGTATTAGCATACCTGCTGTACAAAGCCTTATTGCAGAGTATGCACCTGCCCAACAACGCGGGGCATTTATGTCAGTTAACGGCATGATAATTCGCGGTGGGCAAACATTGGGGCCAATCATTGCGGCATCAGCCTTTAGTTTATGGGGACTACGGGGAACGTTTTACACCATATCTCTCGTTTCACTTGTGGTAATGTTCATATTATGGACAATTCCAAATGAGAGTAAGGAATTATACTCTAACTAAACGAGATGAAAAGGATGTATCCAATGGGTGCGCAAATGCTGAAAGCACATTATGTTTTTACATCTATAATATACGATAAAATATACCAGAAAAGTTTTTATTGCACGCGTTTATTGATTACGATAATGTTGTCATTCGTTATATTTGAAAATTGCACTGCATCCCATAAACGAGCGTGTATTACGAAAGAAGAACTACCCTATCTTACCAAACAATTTGAACTCGATGTAAGATGGGGGGCTTCACCAAAAACGGTGATGCTACGCCTTTTTGAGATGGCAAAGCTCACTTCATCTGACATTTTCTACGATTTGGGTTGCGGTGATGGACGTGTAGTGGTTGAAGCAGTAAAACGATATGGCCTGGTA
>JAOAAF010000152.1 GCA_026419015.1 Spirochaetota bacterium | reverse complement strand
CTCGTGGGCTCGGAGATGTGTATAAGAGACAGGCCTTCAATACCTCAGAACGATCTACAGACTCTCCTGTCAATGTCCGAGCAGCAAGCCCCTGAAGCTGCGAAGCAGCTTCTACTGCTTTTGCAATAATACTACGCGCGGTATGTGCAATTACTAATGCTTCTGCATACGAACGAAAAGTCGAAGGGTTCATTGTTGGCTCTGTGCGCTGCGGTGATATAGATTCCTTACGAGATGGCAATGTTTCCGCCACCTCTCCAACCCTCGCTTTCGGTATCTCATTGGGATTTATAGAATAAATTTTCATATTTTTCCCTCCCTGGATAAAGTGGATATTACTCTGGTTTTCTTTCGCATGTCAATTCTTTTATCAGTAACTGCATGATGTGGATAATTTAATTTGAAATTTCTCAATGAAGAGAATATATTAAATAAGAGAGCGTTTTTGATAATGATTTATCCAGGAAAAAATTAATATGTGGGAAAAATTTATTGCATTCGCAATGATTGCCATTCTATCTTTCTATGGGTGCAAAAAGAAATACAGAAATTATGTCGACATAGAACAAATAAATATTGACTCATCAAATAACTACCGCTACATATTTAAACGAACAATTGAAGAAGAGCGAAAAAAAGAGAATCGCTTCAAAAAAAGCGAATTTCGTGATTAAAGCTTTTTGAAGAATTTTTATACACCTTACATTAATTGCATTGAAAAACATGAGCGGCCGAAAATATTATTTCACAACTTCTATCGCATCGGGGATTTTATATGCTGAGATATGTTCAAGGCACCATTCTTTAAAACTATTTTCTGTTAACGGAGAACCAGATTTTGTCCAAATTTTCACAGTGAGCCTATCTTTACCGCTATAATCCTCATTGATATTGACGTAGCCCTCAACTTCTACATGTTCCACATCGGGATGAAGTAAAAAGATCTTTTTTACCTCTTCTGGATACACGTTTAACCCATTGCGCAAAATCATATTTTTCGAACGACCTCTGATAAAAAAATACCCATCGCTATCTTTTTCCACTATATCGCCCGTTTTGAGCCATCCATGTTGAATTTTTTCTTTTGTCTTCTCAGGATTATTGTAATACCCAGGTACCACATTTATCCCACGAACATATAATTCGCCTTCCTTTGGATTTTCCTTTCCATCTTTTATCATCTTTACCTCATTGTACGATAGCGGTACTCCAATTGATCCATGCCGGTTCTTTAGACTACCCACATTCCAGGTCACAATCGGCGAAGCCTCTGTGAGACCATATCCTTGACGGATTTCAATGCCAAAATTTTCAACATACTGCTTTTGCAAAGACACCGGTATCGCCTCGCCCCCTGAAACACACGCGCGCAATCGACCAAACGCATGTCCTTTCGGTAAAATTTTCGCAATGAGTTCAAACATGATAGGCACACCACAAAAAATTGTCACTTCGCCTTTTGTGATTGCCAATGCGGTTTTTTTTACAGAAAACTTATTTACCAAAACCACCTGGCAACAATTATACAAGGGAAGAAAAAGCGAAGTCGTAAGACCAAATGCATGAAAAAGAGGAAGCACTGCGAGGAAAACATCATCATCGCGCACAGCAAACTCATTCGATGCGCGCGCTGTCCCAATGATCCCTCTGTGGGTGATCATGGCGCCACCAGGGGTTCCATCTTCGGCAGAGGTAAAAATGATTGCTGCAGGATGATCTTCGCCGATGGTAACAGAATCTTTCAAAAATGCGCTTCTGTTGCTGTTGAGATTTGCATATATCTCGGTTAAAGTATCCTTTGCATCCATCAACGCAAAGGGAATTGCATGATGCGCATTGTAAAATTTTTCAAAATGCGCATAATTATCGCGTTGCGTAATAATCAACGAAGGCTTCGTAATCTGAACATAATGTTCCAATTCAAAGCGTCGCGCCATGGGATTCACAAGCACAGGAATTGCACCAATTTTATATGCAGCGAATACAGAATAGATGAATTCCGGTATATTGGGAAGCTGAATTAAAATTCGATCGCCATAATTGATTCTGCGAGCGTCAAAATATGAAGCAAAACAATCAACGTTTTTAATAACTTCGTGAAATGAAAATTGTTGATTTTCGTATACAATAAATATTTTCTCGCTATATTTTTCGCACGCTTGTTGCAAAAGCAAATAAATGTTTTCAGCCATCTGTCCCCTCATATTTCAATGGATGGCAATATTGCGTAAAGAAGACCTCGTATTTTTGTTGACGAGATCGCATTATGTGACATACCCTCTCTTTACTATTTGTCGGTGTAATCGATATTTCCGGAAATATAATGGTTGTTCTCTTCTTCATCATTGTTCTTCAGGTCTCGCTGATCGTGCACATTTATTTCATGATCAGCTTCATCTCAAAGAAAAAAGACAAAGATTTCCGCGGATTTTTCATCACCGCTATCGTTAACATTTTTATGGCAATTTTCATTGCATTTCTCATTGCCCTGTATCCTTCTCAACTTCGCCAAATAAATCTTGAAAAAATCCTTTTTTTTGAATCGGGCGCAGTGTTTTTTCTCATGCTTTTTGTGAAATTGCGCATTACAGTTCGAATATACAAAAGGGCAAAAGATCCGTCAAACTACCACTTCAATATTTTTGGTAAAAAGGTGCTCCACAAAAACGTTGCGACGCCTCAAGATGTGATGATCTATTTCATGACGCTCCCGCTCACCTTAATTAGCGGCGCATACTTCGTCGTGAAACTCAAATGCCAGTAGGCGTGTCAAAGCCGTTCGATGATGGCATGAACGATCTTCGCCCCACGGATAAGATCTTGAATTTTAATAAATTCCTTCTTTGTGTGTACATTCCTCATTCCAATCGAAAGGTTTACCGCTTCAATTCCAGCTCTGTTGATTATATTTGTATCGCTCCCTCCCCCTGAAACTTCAAACTTTGGCATTACTCCGATCGATGCAATTGCGCTTGCAGCGATCTGCACTACGCGATTTTCTTTACTCAATGCAAATCCTTCGTATTCCATGTTTTTTTTAATTTTAACGGAAGCGCCATTTCTCGACGCAATTGTTTTCAACTGCGAAACTATTTTTTTATCAATTTTATTGAGTTTCGTTTTACTGAGCGATCGCGCCTCGAGAGCCATTTCAGCATGCTCTGCGACAATATTGGTTGCTAAGCCACCGTGTACAATACCAACATTTACAGTTGTTTCGCGATCAATCCTCCCATGTGGGATTGCATGAATCATCTCAGATATCACGCGGATGGCACTTACTCCTTTTTCTGGTTCTATCCCCGCATGAGCAGATTTGCCCTTTACCACAACGCGATATGTCAGATGAAAGGGAGCCTTCAACACAATAGCACCTATATCGCCACCGCTATCGAATACAAATGCGTACTTTGCATTGAGCTTTTTCAATGGAAACCCTTTAATGCCATAAAGGCCAAGTTCTTCTGCACATGAAAAAAGGAATTCCAAATCTGCATAGGCAAGATTTTTCTCTTTAAGATTTCGAATGACTTCAATAAATACTGCCACTGCCGCCTTATCGTCCCCTCCCAATATTGTCGTTCCATCCGACATTATTTTCATTTCGGTGACAATAGGCCGAACATTTTCGCATGGAGTAACCGTATCGGTATGGCAGGAAAAAAGTCCCGTTTCTCCTTTGCGATTCCCCTTTAGCTTCACAAGCAAATTGAACGATTCGCCACATGGAAAACGTTCGCATTGGGCACCGTATTCTGCGACGCTTCTTTCGATGTACGCAATAACCTCATGTTCATTCCACGAAGGGGATGGGATTGTAACCAATTCTAAAAATGTTTTTACAAGCCGATCTTTATTAATCTCAATCATTGCCATCCTCACAAAAAATTACAACATACTACCAACGTATTATACAAAGGTAATGATGATCAAGGAGAAAAGTTTTCTAATACAATTTTTTTGAAATAATTCCCATAACGTTCAATCTTTCAAGCTTGGGATACCGATTGCAACTTCGACAATTTTTTTTACAAAAAACAAACTCACCGTTCTGCATAAGAAATTCAATAAAATATTGACGAAAAATATAAGCCAAACCACAATATGCTATTGGGCGATTTGTAATGCATAAAGAGGATTCTTTAATGAAAGTAAAATGGTGGTTTCCCATTATTGTAGTTTGCATTGCGGAATGCACCGCACCGCAGCCTCATGTAAACTATCTCGGTTCCATTGTTCAATATCTGTCTCTTATACACATCT
>JAOAAF010000151.1 GCA_026419015.1 Spirochaetota bacterium | reverse complement strand
TGTGTATAAGAGACAGATATACAACCTCTCCTGTCACAGCGCCGGTAATGCCGATGATGATTGCAACTTCGTGAGAAGGTTCGGGATATTCTTTAATGCATAACTTTCCTCTGCGTAAATCGACGCCGAGCATCGATTTAAAAACTGCACTCGCCGCTTCCAAAAACGGATTTACATATTCAGCATTAATATTCATTATATAAATCTCCTCTATTTAATTTTCACTGAACTTCGGGTTAATGCGTATTTTTGCCTTATGCAGAAATGATCCCATCATCGATGCATATACTGCACTCATTCTTTCTTTCAACAATTTTTTACGAATTTTTTCATAATTCTCTGCGTCGGGTTCAGCAAAAAAAACCTCTTTTTTGACAGGAGTAAAAAACAATATGCCATCGGAAATGGGTATTGCTCGAGAAGTTTTTCCCACATCGAGCATTAAACAATCTTCTAGAAAAACGCTGTCCAATGCAAGTGCTAAAAGATACTTAGGCGTTTTTTCATTGAGCAGATCATCGCCAACCCTAAATTCGGGAGACATTGAAACTTGCGCAGCAAATTCCTTTGCGACCTCATCGAATGATTTTCCCTGTCGTGCATACATTTCTATTTTCCCCAATACCTTCCCTTTCAACTGTTCAAACTTTTTTCCCTCAAGTTTCGCCATTGTCGTTGCGGCATCCGCTTTCCCCTTCTCCGAAGTTTTTTTCATCTCTGCAATAAGCTCTGCTTCGCTCACCGCAAGCTCCGATTTGAACATCTTTTTCAATGACCAATTGGAGATATATCCATATTTTACCTGTATTTTCGAATTCTCAATGGCATTCTCGGCAATTACTTCATCGGGCGGTATTGCGATGCCCGATTCAATGAGTTCATAAAAATCGCTGCTAATGAGGTTATCGCGTACATACAAAAAGTATTCAGCTTTCGTAAAATGATAGTGATTGAGATATCGCTTGTATTGTTCCTGATCGAATGAACCAAGAGCATTTTTAAAAATTGGAATGCTTTGTATAAAACCGCGCACGCGCTCATCTGAAACAGCAATGCCGAGCTCTTTTGCCTTTTGTATCTGCAACCGATGCTCAATGAGAGCATTCAGAATTGCGCGTGCAGCATCCTTTTCAGATCGCGCTTGAATATTTTTGCCAAAAGTATCGCGAAACCGTACAAAGGCCAATCGATCGATCATCTCGCCATTGACGGTGGCAACCATAAATTCATTTCTTCCAATACGGGAAAGAAAATCGGGCATTCCAAACGAAATCACAATTATAATAGTGAAAAATCCAATGATGATATACCAAACTACTTTTTTCCAGGTTAAATCCTCTTTTCGCATAATGTAAACACCTCTTTCGCTGTAACCACAAATTTTTATTCGTTACGGCAAGGTAGACCTTTTATGAACCAACCGCCTGCATTTTATGACAAAGAAAATCGCTCATAAGCAAAAATTTTGTCAATGACATTCTTTCTTCTGCGTTGGGGCTTCCGCTTCTTCAACGAGCATCACAGGTATGCCATCTTTCACCGGGTATTTTCTGCCACCTTCCACAAAAATGATTTTCTCATTTTTTGCATCATACTCCACAGCGCCTCTACAAGCCGGGCATGCGAGAATTTCTAAAAGTTTTGTATCAATCATAGTTCCCCCTTTTATTTCCCACCCATCGGGTATGCGGTATGGGAACAACAGTTAAAATTTTATGACTTTTTGCATAACAGTAAAACATTTGACAACTATTTTATTGCACGACTTCTTGTCGTATGGGAAGTTAAAAAATGGTTGCAAAAAATATTTTTTAGTATTTTATTATTACGAAAGGTTGCATGCATAGATATTTTATAAAGAGGGCACGATGTTCGATCTAACCGATGACATACAACATGCGCACCATTCGCTGTATGCAACGGATGATGCTTTTACAATTGACGAAGATCTGATTACTGAAATCCTTGCAATTGTGCAGCATCGCAATCCAAAACTCTATTCATGCGATATTTTTAAAAGGAACTCAAAAACAATTGAAATATTGCATCCAACAATTTCGTACTCTGGAAATCGATTCATCAAAAAGAGCCCCAACTACATTCGATTTCTCCTTTCGCTATATCCATACGCTTCTGACCTCGAACACGTCGACAAAATTATACTCTGTCCCCGATATGTAGAACTTAATAATCTCGAAATTGTCGCCGCATACCTACGCAACAAAAAAATCGTTGTCGAATATCTCCATCACCCATTTTACTACGAAACCGAAGGATCGAAATTTCACCAATACAGCGAATTTTTACCAGTAGATCTTACAAGAATCCACAATACCCCATTAGCAGTAAAGACACCTGCCGCATCGCGCCAAAAGCTACGCATCCCCCCTCTTTGGTATGTGCTCTCCATCATCGAAAGTGAAAACAGCGATCTTGTCGACAAATTCTTCTTACGAAGAGAAGGACCGCCCGATCAACGATTGCTTGAAACATCCTTTTTTTACTCACGGCATGGCTACTGATGGGGCTTGTCGATTATCACAATCATACTTCCCTCTGTGGGCATGCAACCGGTTCCCTCGACGACTATATCGAAGTTGCGATTGAAAAAGGGCTTGCGGAAATAGGCTTTGCCGACCATGCTCCTCTTCCCGAAGGGCTGCGCGAAGGCATCACGATGTACCCTGAACAAATCGAAAGCTATCTTTCATCGATCGCGGCGTGTGCAGAAAAATACAAACACCGCATAAAAGTGCGTACGGGCTTAGAAGTGGATTTTCCTCTCCATAACACTTTCGATAAAAACTATCTTACCGATGAAAGAATTGACTACCTCATTGGATCATGCCATATTATTGATGGGTGGTTATTCGATCATCCCGATCACATTGATGGATTTTCCACTCGCGATATTGACGAAATATATAAAAGATACTATGAAATATTGCACGATCTCATTAAATCGGGTTATTTTCAAATCTTGGGACATTTCGATTTAGTAAAAAAATTTGGCCATCGCGCAAAAAAGGATTTTTCAAAGGAAATTTCCTCTCTTTTTGCTGGATCTTCACAAATGATCGCAGTCGAAATAAACACTGCGGGACTTCGAAAACCTGTAGGGGAAATATATCCCTCGGGTCAAATCCTTTCATTGTTGTTTTCGCTCGATGTCCCAGTAACCCTCGGCTCAGATGCACATGCGCCCGATGAGGTCGCATATGAATTTGCGAAAGCAGTAGAACTTCTAAAAAAAACGGGGTATCGTAAAATTTCATCTTTTCAAAAACGCAAACGCTACGATATTGTAGTATAAAGAACTCATCGATGTTGAGAGAAGTAAAAGTCGCACAAAAGGAAAAAAACTATCGGCGCCGGTGGTTTGAAGACGATTTTTTTGAACTAATCGTCTGGTACGATTCTTCGGATGTCATTCACGGTTTCCAACTCTGTTACGCGCATTCTGGGGTCGAACGAGCACTTACCTGGAAAAGCAATACAGGCTTTGTGCACGAAAAAATTGACGATTCGCGGGTTTTTGGCCACATGCCCGCAACCCCCATTCTTGTCCCCGATGGGATATTCCCTGCTGAAGTTATCATTACGGAATTTACCAAAAGAGCAAATCAAATAGACGAAACAATTGTGCAATTTGTACAAGAAAAACTTCTGGAATATCAACAACTTTTGAAATTTGGGAAAGTAGATCAGTAATAACACGTCCATGAATACAATTGCAAACATTTCAGAAATATTTTTTGCCCACACCAATTTTGTCATCATCGGCACCATAGGAAAAATGTTAAACAATGTAGATTACTCTATGCCCCCCGATTACGTACGCCGATCTGAAAAAATGCTACTTCAAAACGCCATCAACCTTCCATTCGAACGGATTGTGATGCTCAATCAAGTGCATGGCGATGCGATTATTGAAATACATGGCTATCCTTCACGCGAGATGCCGTGGATCGCTGAAGCTGACGGCCTTTTAACTTCCCTTCCAGACCTTTGCCTTGTCATTCGCACCGCTGATTGCGTTCCCGTCTTCGCATTCGATCCGCATAGAAAACTTCTTGGCGCAGTGCACTCTGGTTGGAGGGGATGCCAACAAAATATTACCGGAAAACTTCTCCGCCTCATGAAAAATAATGGAAGCACACCATCGGATATTAAGCTTTTCATTCTTCCCTCAATTTTCAAGCTCGAAACTCCTGAAGCAATAATTTCTGGCAAGTGCTCAATCAGACATAAATCCTTAGAATTATATATAAATGTCCCTCTCTCGTTTTCAACAACAGGAATATATCTGTCTCTTATACACATC
>JAOAAF010000150.1 GCA_026419015.1 Spirochaetota bacterium | reverse complement strand
GAACCAAAATATTGTCCATGAGACAATCCAGTTTGCATGTGCGGCGTAAAAATTTCGTTTCCGAGCAAGCTTCCATGTAGTCCAATATCCCAAAATCCCCTGCGTGATATTTGTCACCGCAAAGATTGCAACAAGCCATGCTGGTATATCTTCCCGGCATGTCGCCACCTGCATTGTTTCCCATTGTGGGAATTGCCATAAAAGATAAATACCTGATGGTGCAAAAAATATCGAAAGGAATAGAAGCACAAATACATACCATTTATTATTGAAAGCTCTTTCTTCCTTTTCGAGCTGCCGCGCTGCACTCGCAGCGAATGTAGCACCAAATGCATACGACCACACTACGTCTACTTGTACCATAATTTCCTCCTAAAAAATTATTTTTGTGATGCATGTTGTTTTAATTTACAAAATGCTTCAATTTGAGGAAGATACTTCGATTTCTTCCCCAAAGAAATATATTTTTCCCTTTGAAGCATCTTTTCGAAATTTAATAAAGTTCTATAAGGATATTCATCCATTAACAAATTCACGGCAAAAAGAGGAACACCAGTTGGATCTGCATGTATGATGTAGTAACATTTTCCCTTTTCTCTTCCCAAAATATGCATTATCATGTACACGGAAATTTCATACATGCGGGTGTATCCTTTCACAGGTGGAACCCATTTTTCGCTTTCCGGCGAATGGAGCCCATAACAGAGCACCTCAAATCTACCATACTTCCAATCTTTTGTGACTCTGGTGCGCACCACCCCATCTCGCGGTTGAAGCGGCCATGGAAGTGCTGTTACATTGTGTATCACCAAATCTTCATCGGTAAATTCTTTAATCGTTTGCGCATGTTTACAATTGTGCATAAATTCTGCATATGCGGGAACATCGCGAACTAATTGTTCAATTACCTCTGGGCGCGCATAAATTATTTTTTCCGCTTTGCATTGAATGATCCCCGATGGCAATTGTCGCCGGTAGACAAGGACATCACCCTTCCTTTTTAACAACTTCCAATCCGGTGCGTATTCAATCCAATTTCGTTTTGTGCGTTCATCCGCACATTCTGTCCAATCTTCATGTGGGCAAATTGCATTTTCCCCATAGCTAATATTTCTCACACCAATTGTGAAATAACAAAAGAAAAAAAGGAACCACAATGCGACCACAGCGATTTTTTGTTCTTTGAAAAACATGAAAACCTCCTTGTTTTTTCTTAATTGAATACACATCAAATCACGAATTGTCGCGCCAAAAAAAGAAATTGCCAAATTTGTCCTATCGTTTTGTGGGATGCAATTAATTGCGTGCGGAATTCATTTTCTGTATTCTCTGGGGTTTTTGCCAGTTAACCTTTTAAATGCACGATTAAATGTCTTTACGCTATCAAAACCTACTTGCATGGCAATGTCGAGGATAGTTTCATTCGTTTCTATGAGAAGTCGAATTGCTTCTTTGATGCGCAACGAATAGATATATTCGTTTACCGATTTCCCAGTATAATACTTAAAAGCTTTACTAAAATAATCATGATGAATGTTTAGCATGGAAGCAAGTCCTTCGCGAGAAATATCATCTTTATAATTATTATTGATATACACTATTGCATGCTTAATTTTTGGTTCAAGTTGTGGCGAAAAATACTTTGTTGATTTCGATTTTATATTGAATATCCCGAGTTCAATCGCTTTTGAAAGATTTTCAAGGCTCGCATGAAGTTCTCGCGTGCGTTCCTTTACTTTATTTTCAAGATACACGTTAATGCGTTCAACCTTCCGCGACATCTCAATGTATTGATAAACCACGATAAGCCCTGCGCCAACGAATATGGCAATCGAAGTAAAATGAAAAATTGGGGAGCGAAATTCATAACCCAAGAATTTATACATCTTCATCGTAAAAATTGAAAGATAGACGAAACCATCGTGCGCAGCAGTAATCGCCAAAATCAACCCAATCGGAATAAACAACTTTGCGAGACTATTTTTTTTCAATATCTGTTCGATGTGCAGTGAAACGTTGTATGCCGCAAGCGAAGTGAGTGTTACAATTACATAAGTTCCGACTGTTTTAATGGATAGAGGTTTTTTTACTACAATGACCGATAAAATTACTAAAAGTGTTACTATATGAAGTGCAATTTCAGTTTTAATTCTCCTATATCCATATAATCTATGCAAAAAGATTAAATGAACCAGAACTAATGTGCTCCACGAAATACCAAAAACTTTTACGCGCATAATTGTGCTATGATAAAGCGGATAAGGCAACACGGGTTCAAGCACGACGAAAATTCCAGGAACAAGCTGGGCAAGAAACCAAAGGTATTTACTCCTTTCGTTTTTATTATAGATAAGCATCAAAAATATGATGAGAAAAATAAAGCCAATCCCAACATTGCAAAAAAGTGGAAAATAGTTTTTTGCAGTTTCAAAAAGCTGAATGCGATTGTATTCTTCTGCGGAAATTGGGGTAATAAATAACTTTCCAACTATGCGATTAAATCCATAACATGCAATTTCGATTTTTATCGTATTCTGTTCATCAAATCGCAAAATCTCGAATGGAATTAAATAATAACGCGTTTTATTCCACACCGAAAATTCATGAGGCAAAAAACCGCCACTTGATCCCACCAACATGCCATTCACATATGTTCGGTCTGCATCGCCTATTTTACCCAACGAAAGTAATATATATTTAGAATGTAGCGATCGGGGAATGTATACGCGTTTCGATAAAACAACAATTCCCTGATAATTATTTGTTTTTTTCAAAAGCTCAGAGGTAAAAATTGCGGGAACATATATTTTTTCCACAACATGATCGCAATGTTTTTGAAACGCACAATATTGGACATCCCACTCGCCATCGAGAAAAAGAGTATACGCATCCGGCTGTGGTAGACGCAAAATGCTCTCACACGAATAAATCAAAACGATAATTCCAATGGCGCTTCCGATGCATACGGAACCAACAAAAAATTTTTTCATTGCGAAACGCATCGGCGCAAGAAGGAAATCTGATCAGCAACCACCTTCTCAAAACACGGTTCGACATACACATCGAAATGATCACAATCGTACAAGATTAGTTCGCCTTTTTGGGCACATGCTACAGCTTTAATTGCCGGTTTGGCAGGTGTGGTAAGATCGAGCTTCGCTACTTGTACCAACCATGGGCACAATATTTTTTTCGCTCTTCTCGCAGGGGAATAAAAGGGAATCGAAAGAAAAATTCGCGCAGCAACTTTTTGATTGTACTGCAATCCCTGTGGGATGAGTCTCATGACACCTTCTAATGCGCCAGGGGCAGTCATTGCACCGAGCTTTCCTGGAGCAGCAACGATATCCACATAATATGGTTCTTTCCCAAAAAATGATTTCACCACATCGATTAGCGCAGCGAGAGCAAGCCGAATGTTCGCCACAAAAGGCGATGCAAGGGCTGTGGCGATACCGTTAAGATGTGGCACTTGCGAAATCACCGCAGCAAACCTTCCTTCTGTTGCTAACGCAGCGACATGCCCTCCGCTGAAGGACGTGCCCCACAAAATTATTTTTTCTTTATCAACTTCGTTTCGAGTTCGCACATATTCTATTGCTGCACGCCAATCCTCATGTTGTTTTGCGATGGAAAGCAACTGACGCGGGTGCCCATCGCTTTCTCCGAAATGGCGGTAATCGAACACCAGAACGTGATAACCTTCATCGGCGAATCTTTCCGCATAGGCATCGAGCCGCATCTCCTTCACACCACCAAATCCATGTGCCATTACGATGCACGGGCGCATCCCATCGCCGCCATGAAAAAACCATCCGCGGCAGATGGCGCCATGTGAGCTAAATGAAATGTTTTCGCGTTGCTTCATGTGCAATTCCCCTTCTCATTACATCTCACATCTCCCACTACCGCTCGATACATATCTAACTGGATTTTGAGTTTATCCCGTGGAAATTTTAATATTTTTTTTATGCATTGACTAAAAAAGGATCAATTACGAAAAACTTAACATAAAGCTTCTGTCAAGCATAAATTACAATATTATAAGGTGTAAGCGATTACAGAAGACGAGATCCTTCTGTCGCTTTGCCACTCAGGATGACAAAGTAAAAAGGAACCTCAGGATGACGGAGAGTGTGTCATTCTGAGCATTTTCACACTGTCATTCTGAGCGGTAGCGAAGAATCTCGAAGGCGAAGGATCTTGTTGCACTAAAACTTATTGACAGCAGTGTGTTTGAGGATAGTTAAGAATAAAAAGTAAGTAGGTAAATGTTTATGAAAAAACTCCCCATAGGCATACAGAGTTTTGAAGAAATTCGCACAGGTGATTACTTGTACGTTGACAAGACTGCATTTGTCAAAAAGTTGGTAGATGAAGGTAAATATTACTTTTTATCGCGTCCACGGCGTTTTGGCAAGTCATTGTTTTTAGATACAATAAAGCA
>JAOAAF010000149.1 GCA_026419015.1 Spirochaetota bacterium | reverse complement strand
GCGGAGCATGGTATTCGAGTGCAGAACATGCGCGATCGACTAGTCGAAAACCTGGCGGAATCCCAAATCTTGAAAGCGAAATCGCTGGTTTTCGTTGTGCGAAAGACCCTTCTGAAGAAGATATCATCGTAGAAACGCGTTGACAAATTGAGTTTTATGAGAGATCTTTTTCATGGTAACGATAATAATGGCGAGGGAGTGCAAAGATGAGAACATTTTATTTTCTCGCAGAAAAAATTAGCTATACTTTTGCGGTCGCATTCATAACGATCTTTGGTGGGTGGGTTGGTGCCGTTTTTGGGTTTTATCTTGGAACGTCATATACTCTTATTTATTACGATATCATTATTGAGGATGTATTGCGATGGTTGCCCCTGTGCGTCGTTATTCCAACAATATTGCACTATCTGCATTTTGGCATCCTGACACCAATTAAAATCCCTGCATGGCAAAAAACTTTACGAATAATCAACAAAAATATAAAGCGCGACAAAATAAAAGAAGATATTTCCGACGTCGAATTAACAGAGCTGTATAATGCGCTGTGCGACATTCCAATATGGAATGGTTTGGCTGCTGGAATGTATGGCACGATGTGCGGTTTACTCGTGATGGGATTTTTTTATTTAGATCACCATTTGTCGGGTACATACATGCCAGTTCTTATGAAAGTGCTCCTGCGAATGGGAGTGGTTGCTGTGACAATCGTGGTGCTGCTATACAGCATCTCGACATATCTTATCACCGAAATTCTTACCAGCAGGGAAAGAGCTCGGTGTTTTAATGAACTTTTTCGTCGCGGTGTATTAAAAAAACCGAGAGTATTGGTTAATCTTCGGGTAAAATTTTCATTTTTTGTCATCCTCATGCTCATTTCGCTGCTCACCTTTGCCGCGTTGACTCAAAAGAGCATTTTTTACGGCGATTATAATATTCTTGTCTCGGTTACGTATATTTTAATATCAATCATCGCGGCAATATTCCTTATGTTTTTCAACACTCGATCGATATTGCAGATATTACGAGAAATGGGGCGCGTTGCTGGAACAATCTCCTCTGGAGGAGAAGCTGAATTTGGATTGCATTCGCTTGACAGCGAATTTGCGAATATAGAATTTTCCGTTCTCGAGATGTCCAAAGAAATTTTGGAATTTCGAAAAAATCTCGAGCAACAAGTTGAACAGCGTACTCTCGAACTTCAAAACGTTTTGACTGATTTGAAAGAACGGGACGATCTCATTCAAAAGCAGCTCGATATGGCCAGTATCATCCAGCGAAGCATTTTACCCGGTCACATCGATGAATGGCTTGAGATAAAATTTTCCATTCGGTATATCGCAATGGAGAAGATAGGGGGTGACTTTTACGATGTCTATCAATTGCGGGATAATAAAATGGGATTGCTCATCGCTGATGTTTCCGGCCATGGTATCCCCGCAGCGTTGGTTACCACAATGGCAAAGATCGCATTTGGCAATGCATGTGCGAAGTATGATTCGCCTCGAAGAATTTTCCAGGAAGTAAATCAAAATATTTTAGATCATGTAAAAACTCAAGATTACCTCACTGCATTTTTTCTTGTAATTGATGATGAATATAACGTTACCTATGCAAATGCAAGCCATCAAAAGGCACTGTTAGTTCGAACAGAACAGGGAAAAGTTGAGCAATTGGATACGAATGGACTATTTATTGGTGCAATTGAAGAGGCCCGAGAGACCTATGAGGAAAAAACAACACGCTTGAATTATGGCGATAAAATTATTTTATATACCGATGGGATCCCAGAAGCGACAAATTTAGCAAGAGAAGAGTATTCAAACGAGCGGCTTGAAGAAGTGATTCTTAAGAATCGGCATCTTTCGCTCGACGATTTTGCAAGTTTTATTATTGAAGATGTGCAACGCTTTGTAGGGAATGCACCTGTTGAAGATGATATTACATTAATAGTATTGGAATTAGTGCGCGATGAAGCAGTTGATCTGATTAAAAAATCACAGAAACTTGTGAGTGAACAAAAAATTTATGAAGCAATTGAAATTCTCGAACGAGGATTGACAATTTTTAAGGATAATCGCAAACTGATGTACAATTTGGCCAAGTATTATTTCAAAGTAAACAACTATGGAAAAACTGTGGAATATACGGGCAATTACTTAAAACAAGATAAAACGAATAAGTACGTATATTATCTGGGAGGTGCGGCATTTTACCAAATGTTCGATTACAAAAACGCTGCTGAGTATCTCGAAAATGCAGTGCGAATTGATCCAAACTTTGTGAATGCACATTTTGCTCTTGGAATGGTGTACAAGAAAAAAGGCGATCGAACTGAAGCGCTGCGATCCTTCGAAAGGGTATTGGCACTTGAACCGGATAATAAAATTGCACAATATGAACTCGCTACTTTACGAAAAACCAAATGATTAAAAAATCTTCAAATTGCAAATGCCCACGTGCTCACATTTTACTTGACAAGGTTGCAAGAAAGCGCGTAAAGCTTGATGAGGCCTTTCGTGGTGGGTGGTAATGGTTGAAGGATTTTCAGCAGCACAAGCACAAAAATAATAAAAGAATACGACTGCATCGCATGGATAAATTTCATTTTGCGATGAAATGCAACAAGTTGATTATTTTTTTAATCGCGTTTGTGGATATTACCGCATTTCCCGCTTTTCCGCAAGATGAACGCAAAATTGAATTAACTGCTCAGGAGATGATCGCAAGAGCTGATAGAGTCTTGGATTACCCCCGTGGAATAATTCGAGGAAGGCTCATGCACATTTTACCTACAGGGAAAACGTATAAAATCGATGTAACGGGATATATTGACAATTCCGATTTTTTATTTTCATTCAGTACTGCCGAAAGAGGTGAGCAGCTGAAGGTACTTTACAATTTCGGCGGTGAAGAAATTTGGGTTTATAATGTGCTTTCTACTAAGCTTTTTCATAAAACTGGTATCGACAAATATGAACCGATTATTTCTACAAATTTCGCCTATATTGATTTTTCAAGCGCAGATCTCCAAAGCAACTATACTGCCAAAATTACAGGAACAGCTATAATTAAGGATCAAGAAGTTTATCGCCTTTCGCTAACGCCAATCTTTCGGGGAGGTGCTTATGGCAATTTGACGGTTTACGTAACAAAAGATAAATATATACCGCTTAGAATTGACTATCACGATACCGATAATGTGATATTTAAAACCCTTCAAATTGTTGAGATTAGCCAAATTGGAACGCGAGCTTTCCCGGTGCGCTACGATATGCTCGATATTCGAAAAGGTACTCTCACGATGCTCACGTTCCATAGTTTCGAAGAGCAAAAATTCGATAAAAAAATGTTTTTTCATCAAACGTTGGGTAAATAATCATGCCGCAATTTTTTGTTGATATATCTGGGAAAGAAAAAATCTGTGAAATTGAAGGAAAAGATTTTTGGCATCTTACAAAAGTGAGGCGAGTTCGTGTTGGCGATTTGGTCAATGTTCGAAACAAAAGCGGTGCGTTGTATATCTGTAAGGTTATGGAAATATTTGACAACTCTATGCGCGTTGAAATTATTGATCAAAAAATTGCTGTTCAGAATGTACTGAATGTTACTTTAGGCATTGCAGTCTTAAAAGGCTGGAAATTTGAATTTGTGATTCAAAAGGCGGTTGAAATTGGCGTTTCAAGAGTAGTTCCACTGCTAACAGAACGTTCTGTTCCCCAATTAGAAGGGAAAGAAAAGAACAAGGTGGAACGCTGGAGGAAAATTGCTTTAGAGGCGGCAAAACAATGCATGCGGGGAAATCTTCCCGAAATCGATTGTCTTAAAACATACGATGAGTTTATTGTGCAGATTTCTGAGGGAATAAAACTAATTGCCCATCCGCATCGCAATGCGGCACAATTGCATGAAATCATAAAGGATTTGAACAAGGGTATGTGCACTATCGCAATAGGTCCAGAAGGTGGTTTTTCGGAAAGAGAAATAAATGCGGCGTTGAACGTTGGTTGGAAAGCAGTAAAGTGTGGAGACAATCTCATGCGTGCAGAAACTGCTGCAATTGTACTCCCAGCGATACTCATGTATGAGTGGAGTAAACATGTGTAAAATAACAGTGAATGGCAAAGAAATTACATTTTACAAAAAAACTGTGAGCGATCTTATTGCTCAGTACAAATTGGATCCAATGAAAATCGTAGTTGAGAAGAATGGTGAAATAGTGCATCGGGAAGCTTACAATACCACCGTTATAAAAGAAGGCGATGTCATTGAAATTGTGCGCTTTGTGGGAGGAGGGTAGTTTATCCGATGAATGCTTCGCATGCGGCAATAGATGCCAACATTAATCGCGCAATGGAAGGATTACGCGTATGCGAGGATATATGCCGATTCGTATTGCACGACGAGATGCTTTCCCGAACTGCAAAGAAGTATCGACATTCCATTGCCGAACATGCGAGTCAGTGGAAGAGGATTGAACTTCTTTCTTCACGCGATGTGATAGCTGTCTCTTATACACATCT
>JAOAAF010000148.1 GCA_026419015.1 Spirochaetota bacterium | reverse complement strand
TGCAGGCGATTGCGATACAAAATCGTTGCTCATGGCTTTACTCCTGTTGGAATGCGGCTACGATGCAATCGTCCTCGACTCATATCGATATCACCATGCGATGGCCGCATTGAGTGTTCCTGGCGTTGATGGCATTTCGATTGAGTATCGCGGAAAGCAGTATTATGTGATTGAAAGCACTTATCCGAATTGGGCAATTGGACAAATGCCACCTCATTATTCGGACCTTTCCTATTTCATCCCCATCGATCCGCGCGAAGGGCGGCAACATGTTGAACAGGCATATGCGCAGGTATCATCACCTTCTTTTCAATCCGCCCAAGGACCAAGCGAACGAGAGCCAAACAATACTCGCGATAATGCCGATAAAGTAATAAATACTACGATTTCTGGAGAACTCGATGAATCCGATTCAGAAGACTGGTATCGCCTCAATGGACAAGAAGGAACATTCGCTGCAATTACTCTCATAAGTGACGGCAATAGTCGTTTCAATATTGAAATCTTCAGCGATGAATCGTTAGTTGCCTCAAGTAGATCAATATCACATGCAACTACAGTGACCGCATCGCTACCAGGCGTATGCCATATTCGCATCTCTCGGCTCAGTGGTAAAGGAAAGTACACAATAATAATTTCACCAGGTGGACCATGCGAAAAAGAACCCAACAATGATGAGGAAAATGCAACTCAGTCACTGGAGGAAGCAATTCTAGGGGAGTTGGAAAATCCAAATGACATTGATTGGTATTTTTTAGGAGGACAAGAAGGGTTTAACTCAACATATACAATATATCACGAACAAAATGCAAATTTTGACCTTGCCGTGATCAACGATGGCCGTCAAATCGGATTAGCATCGGGTACAGAGTCAGGAGATTTTATCACATGCGAGAATCCTGGCAAGGTACAACTAAAAGTTTTCAGCAAACGTGGGAAAGGATGGTACCTCATAAAAATTGAACGAAATCGATAACAAAGGAATTAAACTGTTATGACCGACTACTCTCGTGCGCATGAGGCTTTAATCGAAAAAGTTGAAAATTATTCATTTGATACCATCCCTTTCCAAGGGAGAAATATCGAAATTGTTTGGGAATATCCTGAATTTCAAAGCCTTTGTCCTCTGTCAGAGCGCCACGACCAAGGGACGCTGATCATACGATATGCACCCCGAGGGCTTTTATTAGAAAGCAAATCTGTAAGAGAATATCTGCGATTATGGCGAAACAAAAAAATTTGGCAAGAATACGTAACCGATGAAATTGCAACAGCTCTGTTCAACGCAATAAATCCCGAGTGGATAGAAGTGAAAATTTCCTGGGCGGCACGCGGTGGCATATATGCCACAACAATTTCACGTCGCGAAAGCCAAGCGCAGTGAAATTAATCAAAAGGATAAAATTATATGTTTACAATTTTTAAGAAAAGGGGAATTGTATTTTCGGTACTCATTATTATTGCATTCTTTCCTGTCACGATTTACGCTCGCGCAGGAGGTGGTGGAGACTTTAGCAGCGGCGATAGCGGTGGAGAAGGAATTGGTACACTTATCTACATTCTCGTCCGAATTATCATCGAGCTACCTTTTCCGTTTAATGTTATTGTGGGCAGTGGTGTTACAGTGGGATTTGTTATTGTTACTCGTCTCTCACAAAAAAAATTAAAGGAACAATCAATTTTAAATCAACTCCCAACTGGAAATTCTGTAAAAAGCGCAAAAGGTTACAGTCGCTTCATTGCGGCCAATCCCGATTTCGATGAAGAAGTGTTTAAACAAGCTGTTCGCGAAACATTTGTAAAAGTACAGAAAGCGTGGGAAAAACAAAATGTATCGGAAATTCGACGCGTTATTTCTGATGGCGTGTATCAGCGCTTCAACACGCAATTCAAAATGATGTCTCTTTTAAAACAAAAAAACATCATTACAGATATTACCGTAAAAAACGTGTACATCGATCGCGTAGAAAGCGATGGGGCATTTGATATTGTCCATACTGCAATCCATGCCTCGCTTCACGATCGTTATATAAGCGAACTCGACTCATCGTTAAATACAGGTGGTTATGAAGAATTCGTGGAATACTGGTCATTTATAAAAAAACGCGGGAATCCTCGGAAAGACATGTATTTCACAAATAATTGTCCAAATTGTGGATCACCTCTGCCCGCAGACATGGGTGAACTTGCCCAATGCTTTTCGTGTAACACCATTACGAATTCCGGCGAATACGATTGGGTTCTTTCTGAAATTACGCAAGCCGATGATTATATTGCTGCACACCCACGATTATCAAAATCACGTCCCCTTACAGAAAAAATACAACAGCTCATCGATGAAAACGAAGATTTTGCCGTACAGCTCGTTGAAGATAAAGCGAGCAATGGATATTTGCAAATACTCACCGCAATTGCATTGAACGACCCATCAATTATGCGGCGCTTTGTAAGCGACGACTTTTTTGCTAAATTTACCAAAACATCATCCGAACAACGAATCGCTTATAACCGGCTGTTTTTAAATGATGTCACGCTTATTGGCGTTGTATCAGATGCGACGATGAATATTTTAGCTATTGCGGTGAAATGCTCATCGCAACGAGTACGATTGTTACGCAATTCAATCGAAAAAATCGACCCGGTTGTTTTCACGAAAACAGACGTCATGCTTTTAGGTCGAGATAAAGATTTTTCGCATTCAAGAGGTTCACTTTATGCACATCAATGTTCCTCGTGTGGAGCACCGGTCGCGAATTCGCTCGATATTACGTGCAACTATTGCGGAACTCCTTTGAACAGCACAAAAGGCGAATGGATAGTTCTCGACATTCTCTCACCTGAGCAATATAGCGAATATGAAGAAAAGAACAAAAATTTTATATATCGAAAAGATATTGCGTTATTAGATAAGCTTATGGATGTACGCGATTTTGCTTTTAACAATGTCATGGTCGTGATGGCAGCAGATGGGGTGTTTCACGATGACGAAAAGAAGTTTGCCCAAATGTTAGCACAAAAATGGGGCTACAATACGGAAAAACTCGAACCATTTTTTGAAATGGCAAAAAGCGGTCAGCTGACCATACGCATGCCACAGGATGTACAAAAAATAAAAAAAATATTTCGATTAATGAAAAAAGCGGCCTCTATCGATAGAGAGATGACGCGCGAAGAAAAAGAAGCACTCGATCGCGTAAAAGCCAGCTATGGAATCGAATAGTATTATTTTTTTCTTCCAATGACAAGTTGCCACGCCGGATCTGACAGCTGAATGACTGAAATATCGCGAAAGGAGACATCGGTAAGCCACGAAATGTATTCCTTCCGCGAATACACATTTCCACCTCTGCTTTGAGTAATCATGTGCAGTGCAAGCGTGGCACCGCGATCACTTTCGCCCCGTAAGTTGTCAAATATAGCGATGATGCCATCAGAATTTAGATGTTCATAACACCGTGCGATGATGCGCGCGTTATCGCCAGGCGATTGTCCATGGCACAAATTACCCAAAAAGGCAATATCATAGGTGCCCTGTGGAAGATTCACTGTTGCATCGCCTTCTTCAATAACGATATTCGGCACTGCTGACAACTCTTCCTTCGTTATTGCCATTGACTCCGGCAAATCAAAAACAATCGTTTTTAGTCCTTTTGCGGCAAAGCATCGCGCGATTGTCCCAGGTGCTCCCCCAATATCTGCGACGCATCGCGCATGCGGACAATACGAAATGCAGAGATCCACAAGTTCAGGTGCAATGCGTTTTTTCCACGGTGAGTCCATCGCGCGGATAAAATGCTCCATGTTGAAATCTTTAAAACTCGTTTCATCAGGTTTCCCGAACGTTAAGACATAATCAAGAGTTCGCCATGGGTTTATGAGATAATAAAGAAATTGCCAGAAATCTCCTTCATACGTATCACTCTTTCTGTCCACTAATCGTTCGACGCACTCGGTTGTGGGCACAAAGTTTCCCTCGTGTTTATATAAATACCCCAACTCAACCATTGCTTCGAATAAAACCTCGGTTGCTCTATTATCCCATCCTTTTCGCTTCGAAAATTCCTCTGCGGTAGCGGGATTGCGATACAATTCATCAAAAATTCCAAGCCGATGCGCTTGTGCGACAAAAATCACTTCTTCGACGGCACGCTGCAGTTCTCTCACTTTCACTTCTCTTTCTCCAAAATCATAAAATTGCGAATAGCTCATGCGCCACGATGCGCAAAATCGTTTATTGTTGCATTTTCATGCAAAAACGAATAGCAGAAATTGCTCTTTATCTCTCAATCGCATCATCCTATCTTTTTTGTTTCGCGAAACGCACAATTGCGTCAATTTATTTTTTTGTGCTATTATGTTTGACGAAACAAAAGCATATTCCATGATCGCTATGTACTTTCAAAAAACTCGAGGTGGCCCTACAAAGGACAAATAGAGGAATTCGTCATGAACGCTCATAATGATCCAGTAATTGTTAGTGCAGTGAGAACACCAATTGGTAGTTTCGGGGGAACGCTTTCCACCGTAAAAGCTACCGATTTAGGAGCGATTGTAATCAACGAATCGCTTACGCGCTGCGGAATACAAAAAGAGATGGTTCAAGAAGTAATTATGGGAATGGTACTCCCATGTGGCTATGGACAAAATCCCGCACGCCAAGCAGCCATAAAAGCTGGCATTCCATTATCGGCAGGATGTCTTACGGTAAACAAAGTATGCGGATCCGCCCTTATGGCAGCAATGTTGGCAGCAGAACTCGTGAAATCGGGATACGCAGAGATCATTGTTGCGGGGGGAATGGAAAATATGAGCATGGCACCCTATTACATAC
>JAOAAF010000147.1 GCA_026419015.1 Spirochaetota bacterium | reverse complement strand
AGATGTGTATAAGAGACAGGTAATACGAATTGCGCAGGACATCTCTCTCTCCGCTTTTACCATTTTTATAAATAGGACCTGGGGTATGAATTACATGTTTCGCTTTTAATCGATAACCTTTTGTAATGCGGGCTTCACCGTGGGGACATCCACCCAACGTTCGGCATTCTTCTAAAAGCTCTGGCCCGGCTGCCCTGTGAATAGCGCCATCGACACCACCTCCCCCCAATAAACTTGGATTCGCTGCATTGACGATTGCATCAACGCTTTCTTTCGTAATATCTCCTTTTTTAATTGTGATGAGAGAGAGCAAATCATTAGGAATTTTCATTTTTCACCTCCACAAAAAGCGGTTATGGGCATTGAAAAAAATTGCATTGGGTAATTTAAACAAAATAGTATGCGATTGAGACAAAGAAAAATCACCATTACCGTATTCATATACGCGATTTTGTCAATAATACTTGTTTTCCCATTTGTCCAATAAAAAACTTGCAAAATACTTCATAAATTTTAACATTCATTGCATATTTCTGTGGTAATAATAACGGCAAATCACGCAAATTTATAGACATTGAAGGAAAACATCGATGACACCCAACAAAAAAGTTACACACTGCATCATATTAATTCTCATTTACGCGTTTGCATCGCTATCGTGTTCCGATGATGATGGCGACTCAACTGATTGGATGGATGTTTCCCGAAGTAATACGTATTCAGGCTCGGGAAGCAATGTATTTCTCGTAGAGACAGAAGGGAACGTGCATCTTACCTATACGTTAGATCTTGGAAGTTTTATGAAAAATGTCTATTTTATTTTTACTAATACCGCATTTGTCAATGCACCATCTTCCGCGGTGGTGCACAACCTTTTGGCTGATCAATATTCACACCAAAGCTCATCCGACAACTTGCATCGCTCCGCTACACGCTCTTCAGTTCATGCTCATCAACCTGTTGCGCAACGCGGCAAACGAGAAATAACCGAATTCAATCACCGACCAATCCTTACAATCGCAAGCCGTTCATCAAAAGCACAATATTCTTTGCGCCCTACACCGCTACGGCTCGATTATGAAGGAAGTACCACATCATTTTACGATGAAAGCGGTCTTAAAATAGATGCAACGTGCAGAAAAGTTATTTCAAAAAATTCAACGAACGGCATTCCAGTAACTGTGAATATATGGGTAGCAGACAACTGTTGGAAAACGACATGTCAAAAAAAATACTGCGTCACGCAAGATATGGTAAACGCACTTGCAAATAAATTCATTCAAGAAGGATTGAATAACGATATCTATGAGTGGGCAACAGCCATCTTTGGAGTCGAATGGGAATCCATGGCAAACCAAAAGTATTCAAATTTAATCTCTGATACCGATGAAATCACTATTTTACTTTTCGATATCGAAAACGATAATTCGCCGACTGGTGGCATTGTGGGCTTTTTTTATTCACGCGACAACTTTTTTAAAGAGAGCAGTGATCCAATTTTAAAATTTTCCAACGAGCGACTTATGTTCTATTTGGATGCAGTGATGTTTGCAAATGGGGGTACCCCATGGAATATCACTAACAAATGGCCCTCAGAAATTGTTTCCACTCTTGCACACGAATTTCAACATATGATTCACTTTTATCAAAAAACAGTATTGAGAACTAACGGCCAGCCTTCAGAGACCTGGATTGACGAGCTTTGCTCTCTTGTTACCGAAGATATTCTCGCCTATTACATGCAGGTCGATGGTCCCCGTGGCGTGAATTACTCGACAGCAACGGCTGGCAATCCTTACAACCAAAATGGGCGTTTACCCGAATACAACTATTACAATGATATCTCGCTTATTGAATGGTATAATAGCACTCCCAATTATGCAATTGCCTATGCATTTGGTGCTTACTTAGCGCGCAACTTTGGCGGTGCAAGATTGCTAAGGGAGATTGTACAAAATTCTTATACAAACTATCGCGCGATCGAATATGCCCTTGCGCAAGGCGGATATTCCACTGATTTTGCCACAGCTCTTCGACAATGGGCAGCAGCAAATCTCATTTCCGATTCAACTACTAACTCATCCGGTTACCAATACAATAAAGGGGATTGGTTTACTTCCTCCTTATCTGGGATCGAGTACAAACTCGGCTCAATAAATCTATATAATTACGTTTATGGCCTTCGAACTGGCCCATACGTATATACTCAAATTCCTGTTGAACCACAGCCAAAAATCTCCAACCTTTACTATCTCGCCGGAACAAATAAAACAGGGAAACTCATATTTAAAATTGATTTACCTAAAGAAATTAAACTCACAGTAGTGGTTAAATAGCAATGAAGCGTTTTTTGAAAACATTAGCATCATTGACACTCATTTGCCTTGCGATATTTATTAATTTCTCGTGCGATCACAAACAGTATGCAGGCACAATCTCATATTCCGGAAATTCTCCATTTCACAAACTAATTCTCACCACCGATGATGGAACACAATTTGAATTAGTGGGAAACTTAACAAAAGACCTCATCTCCCATCAATATACGCGTATCGTGATTGTTGGAAAAGAAATAGCACCTTTCAAAGGGCCTGGATTTCCCGCACAGATCGAAATCATTAAGGTAATCTCGATGAGCAAATAACTGCATAATGTATTCAGCAAATGCGACCGATAAATATTTCTAAAGTGGAAAACATATGCACATGGGATATTTATATAATAAAACGTTTGCGAAAATAATCGTATTTTTCGCGTTCTTTGCATCCTGCGATGATTATGCGTCCTTAAAAAACGAACTTATTAAACAAACAACACTCGTATACAACGCCTCGCTAGCTGTGACACAGGCCGATACAGTACATGCAGCTATTAGTTCTTTGCAGAAATTCAACGAAGAAATGAATTTGCATTATCAGACTTTTATATCAAAACGAAACCAAACCATAAGAAAAACATCGATTTTTGCCAATCCTCCTCGCTCGTTACAAAAAGAGGTGCAAGAACTCAAAACTGCCATTGCCGTTTTTCGGGAAACGCTTTCTTTAGCTTCACTGAATTGCGATGACGCACGGCTTCGAAACACACTCATACACACAATTGCGACCCTCGAAAAAACGCTTCACCAATAAAAAGTTGTCACACTTGACTTTTTCTCCTTACTATTTCCAAAATGCGTTATATTTATAATTATAATATCCATATTCTCGTGCTTCGAGAAATTAAAAGAAGGCAAGATATTAGCCATGATAAAACGATGCGACATAATTATAATCGGCGCGGGCCACGCAGGAGCAGAAGCAGCATTGGTATGCGCTCGAATGGGGTTTCATACCATTTTGATGACTGGTAACCTCGATACAATTTGTCAAATGAGCTGTAATCCTGCGATCGGCGGTCTTGCGAAAGGACATCTCGTTCGCGAAATCGATGCGATGGGAGGCGAAATGGGTATCGCAATTGATGAAACGGGAATCCATTATAAAATGCTCAATCGCAGTAAAGGTCCTGCAGTATGGGCGCCGCGCGCGCAGGCAGATAAAAAGGCATACCAATTTCGGATGAAGGCAGTGCTCGAAAAACAAAAAAATCTTATCATTGTACAAGATATTGCAAAAACCATTTGTGCTGAGAACGGCAAAGTTCGAGGAGTAATTTCAGAGCGAGATATTCGGTATGAAGCCGACGCTGTGATTTTATGCACCGGCACATTTTTAAAAGGCCTTATTCACATCGGCGAATTCAACGCGCACATGGGGCGGTTGGGAGATTTTTCGTCAGAATACTTATCCGATTCATTGCGCGATTTAGGATTTCCTGTGCTGCGATTGAAAACTGGCACCCCACAGCGCATCAATGGCAATACAATAGATTTCTCGCGATGCGAAATTCAGCTCCCCGATGAAACTCCCTCACCGTTTTCTTATCGAACTTCCGCCATAAATCGACCGCAATATCCCTGCTGGATAACGTACACGAATGAAAAGACGCACGAAATTATCCGAAAGAACTTACACCGATCACCTCTTTATGGGGGAAAAATTAAAGGAATTGGCCCTCGCTATTGTCCTTCAATTGAGGACAAAGTTGTGCGATTTGCAGAAAGGCCTCGGCACCAGCTTTTTTTAGAACCAGAAGGAGTAAATACAAATGAATATTACATTAATGGATTTTCCAGCTCTCTTCCCGAAGATGTCCAAGAAGAAATGGTCCGCACAATCCCCGGTTTGGAATGCGTTCAAATCATGCGCCCAGCTTATGCCGTAGAATACGATTTCGTACCTCCCACTGAACTTCACCCCACATTGGAAACCAAGCGCATTCAAAACCTTTACCATGCTGGACAAATCAATGGCACCTCTGGTTATGAAGAAGCCGCCGCTCAAGGATTTATGGCAGCTATAAATGCCTGCAGAAAACTTTTGCGCAAACCTCCACTTATATTAAAGCGCTCCGAGGCATACATTGGTGTCTTGATCGACGATCTCGTAACGAAAGGGGCCGACGAGCCATACCGAATGTTTACCTCGCGTGCTGAACATCGGCTCATTTTGCGGCAAGACAACGCAGACCAACGCCTCATGCACTACGGATATGAACACGGCCTTATTCCGAAAGAATTATACGAGAGAACGCTGAAAAAATACAATATCATTGCATCAATTAAAGAAAAACTTTCTAAAACCACCATCGTTGTCACTGATTCATTCAAAAGAATCGCAAATTTAGAAAATCTGACAGTGGGAGAGAAACACATCGCTTCCCAATTATTAAAAAGACCACAAGTAAAAATCTCACCTATACTGATTTCATTGAATCTCGATCTTCCCGAAGACATCGCGAAAATCATCGAAATGGAGATAAAATATGAAGGATACATCCAAAAAGACTTAGAGCGCATAAAAAAAATGGAAAAGCTTGAGAATCAAGCCATCCCCCCACATCTCGATTTTTCAAAAATCCCAGGCCTAAAAACCGAAGCGCGAGTAAAACTTTCAAAAACTCGCCCAGCGACGATTGGGCAGGCAATGCGCATTCCCGGAGTCGATCCTTCTGACATCACAATTCTCATTATTTTCCTTGAATCACTCAAAAAGGAGATACACCAATAATGTTCCACGTGGAACACCACCTCAAACGGGCATTTGACTCTAACAAAATCGAATACGATATGAGCACTATTTATAAACTTCATCAATACGTGCGCGCAATAATCGAAACAAACAAAAAATTCAATATCACTGGCCTTTCTACTGAAGAAGAAATAACCAATACGCTAATCATACAGAGCATTCTTCCAT
>JAOAAF010000146.1 GCA_026419015.1 Spirochaetota bacterium | reverse complement strand
TTATCCCTCCATGTAAAAAAATACCACTAATTCATCGAATAATTTTTTCAATAGCTATTCCATCTAAATAATTTACTCATGTCCACAGAATATTGCAATAAATACCAATTTTGATGTCTGCATTCAGACTCCCCGAGCAATTGCTTCAATTCGTTTCAAGTCTTCCTGAGAGTTTACTCCTACACCCTCAAGTGGATCGTCAAGGAGATACGGTTTAGACACATAACCCCGACTTCGAATATACTGCACAACATCTGGAAGATAATACTCGCCCTGGGCATTATTCGTCCCAATTGTTTCCAAGCCTTCGAATAAAAGTTTTGCATCGAAGAAATACGTACCCGCATTGACTTCGTCTATTTTTCGTATTTCTTCTGTAGCATCCTTTTCCTCTACTATCCGCTCTATATTCCCATCACTATCCCGGACAATTCGACCATACCCAAAAGGATTATCTATCCTCATTGTAACAACAACAGCTTTTACCACATCGTTCAGCCCTACTTTCACGATATTCCGAAATGTTCGAGGTTTCATCAGCGGCACATCACCACACGCGACGATTAAACCACCAGAAAAATCTTGAAATATGCTTTTCGTTTGCATCACCGCATGGCCCGTTCCAAGTTGCTGGTGTTGCCAAACGACCCTTGCGTAAGGACGTACCACTTCTTCCACCATTTCGCCACGATAACCAACTACCACGGTGATATCATCTATTCCTGCAGCACTCAGGTTGTTCACAACATGAAGCACAAGTGGCTTTCCAGCGAACATATGGAGGACTTTGGGGAGTTCCGATTTCATCCGCACACCTTTCCCCGCCGCCAGTACTAACGCCTTCACGCTTAATTTCATCATCCCCTTCTAAACTTTCCACTTAACCTTCACATCTGAGGCGCAAGGATTCGAACCTTGGAATGCCGGAACCAAAATCCGGTGCCTTACCACTTGGCGACGCCTCAATTTTGCAATTATGAATGCAATTCCATAATTTTTTAAAAACTTTTCACGAAAAGATAAAATTCCTAAAATAAAATCTCCTTCGCAATCCAATTTTTTACATCATACGATTTGCGATGCATATACCGCAATGTCATGGGTTGAAAAATATTGCTCAGCGTGACGCATCAAATCATAATTTTTGAATACCCCATAAATCGCTGATCCCGAACCTGTCATCGCTGCATACTCAGCACCCATATTTAAAAGTTGTTCTTTTAACCTCATTAATTCAGGATGTTTTGAAAATACATACTCCTCAAAATCGTTTTTTAAAATGTGCTTAAAAATTCCAATATCTCCCTTTTCAACTCCTCTTTTAATAAGATTTGCTTTCTCCTCATATCCATCAGTCACAAATCCATCTCCCACGGTTCTCTCGAGGGCTCGATATGCTTCTTTTGTACTGATAGGTATATGTCGGTATAATATCAACACCCAATACGGTAATCGCCCCTCAATTCGTTCAATCTCATCACCAATTCCTCTACAAATTGCACTTCCTGCAAATAAACAATATGGAACATCAGCTCCTATCGTTGATGCAAGGTGCAACAATTCTTTCTCATCTAACGGTTGGATTTGCGAGTTCATCAATCGCAACATCGCTGCTGCATCAGAACTTCCTCCACCCAACCCTGCTGCCGCAGGAATATTTTTCTCCACCCCCACCACTACTGTACCACTCTTCCCTATTTTCGCAAAATACGCCTTCGTCGCCTTAACGATAAGATTTTCATTATGAGGCACTGTTGCCATTAGCCAGGCAAATTTTCCTCCACGCGGTATGATTTCAACATCTACAGTTTTATTTGCCTCAAAAACCTCAAGTTCTTCAAGTTGTAAAAGATCGAATAAATCTACCGAAACCATTAAACTAAAAATATTGTGGTAACCGTCATTTCGCCTGTTGAGGATTTCTAAATGAAGATTAACTTTTGCACATGCTACTTCCGAAAACCCCAACGGATATTCTCCCCTGCGATTTTATGCTTCATGATATAAATCATTCCCTCTAAGCCAAAACCAGTCTCCCCAATGAAAAAACTCTCTCGCGTATCCCATTTAGCTTCAATTTTTGCCCTCAATGAATTTCAGTCAGCGATGGTTTCGGAAGAAGAAAAATGAGAAATCAAAATTACAAAACACATCCAATTTTGTCAAGAACGAAACGATAATTTCTTAATAATTTTAAATATATACAACATGTATATACTATTTCTCTATGTTGTAAGACAACATTTCAAAATACATCACAACGTGCTTAATTTTGAAAGTATTGCGTTTTGTTCCAATAATATTTGTTGGGAAGTGCACAACATCGCATCATAAATGCTGGCAATTATTTCCAAACCAAAGAACCTTATAATTTTTTTTAAACTTACCAAACTTTTCGTTAAAAAGACTTCTAGGCTTCGCATTCAATTTTTATTTTCTCAACTTTGTCGGTTTTTGTGTCTAAAATTGCCACAGTACACTCATCATCGCCATATAATGTACCAGGATTCACGATACGCGTATTGCTCGATACATAATTCTCAAAAAAATGAGTATGTCCTTTCACAATGTAATGATATTTTCCAGAAGAAACAGCTTTTCTAAAAGCGGGAAC
The DNA here is from genome assembly GCA_026419015.1 of Spirochaetota bacterium. Taxonomy (GTDB): domain Bacteria; phylum Spirochaetota; class UBA4802; order UBA4802; family JAGODF01; genus DYLV01. Next base: position 2,767 of record JAOAAF010000146.1, on the reverse strand, counting down.
ATCGTTACCATGTAACACGAAAATCTTTTTCCCATCAATTTCGAGTTCGCAGCAATCTTTTACTTTGCCACATCCCATTTCCTCAGCGCGTGCATTAATCATCTCCACATCGATGTCGCTGTTCCCCAATACAAATACACATGGAAAATAACGAAAAAGTTCCATTATCCGCGGGGAAGTAAGATCCCCCGCATGAATGACAAGTTCCACACCTTTCTCCTTGAAGATCTCTACAGCTTTCATTGTCATCGCAAGGTTGTTATGCGTATCTGCTATTAAACCTATTTTCATCGATCGCCTTTCTTTCGAGTTTCGCAATAGCGCAGAACATACCTAGCTAAGCTTTGCACCATTCGGAATCTCTGGACTTACCTCTATCAAAATTGGTGGATCATTTTTTTCTCTTTGTGCCGCTAAAAGCATACCTTGTGACGTTCGTTTATAAATCACCGCAGGTTTTAAATTTGCAACAACCAAAATCTTTTTTCCAACCAATTGCTGCGGTGAGTAATACTTTGCAAGTCCTGCTACTATTGTGCGTTTGTCAGTTCCCACATCAATTTTAAGTTCTAACAATTTATCTGAACCTTCAATCAGCTGTGCTTCCAATATTTCTGCAACGCGGATATCGACTTTTGCAAATTCTTTTATGTCAATAAGACCTTCTGCAACTGTGGTTGTTTGTCTGGCTTCTGATTTTTCCATCTTTTCTGTTTCCTCCTTTACCATCTTAGGGAAAAGAATACCTATGTCGCGAATTTTATAACCTTCTTTAAGAGAACGCAATGTTAAAAGATTTTCATTAAGACCACATCCTTTCATTCCCAAAGCCTCAATCACTTTCTCTGAAGTATTGCGTAAAATTGGTGAAAGAAGGAGCATAACCGCATAGCACGATTCTAAAAGATTTCGAATTACATCACTTAGCTTTTCTGTTTCCCCATCCTTTGCGAGTACCCATGGCTTAGTGTTGTCGATGTATTTATTAAGAAAACGAACAAATTCCCACAGTTGCTCTAACCCTGTATTAAATCGATATGCCATTGTATTTTTAATATATTCCTCCATTGCCACTGAGAACTTTTCTTTAAGTACCTTCAAATCGCTCGAATCCTTTTTGTCGGCAGGGATTTGCCCATTAAAATATTTTTCCACCATATTGAAGCTTCGTTTAATCAAATTGCCCAGATCGTTAGCAAGGTCGTAATTGATACGGTTTATTATTGCAGATTCTGAAAAACGGGCATCCAAGCCAAAGGTCATCTCACGAAGAAAAAAATAGCGAATTTGATCATCACCAAATTTCTGTATGAGTTCTTTCGGTCGCACGACATTACCCAAACTCTTTGACATCTTCAGCTCTTCCATATTCCAATACCCATGAACATTAAGATGTCTATACGGCTCAATTCCAGCCGCTTTTAGCATTGTTGGCCAGAAAATACCATGAGGCTTGACAATATCCTTTGCGATGATGTGATGTGCATATGGCCAATATTTTTTAAATCGATCTCCATCAGGATACCCTAGTGCGCTAATGTAGTTAATGAGCGCATCGAACCACACATAGGTTACATAATTCTCGTCAAAAGGAAGCGGAATGCCCCATTGAAGTCTTTTTTTCGGCCTTGATATGCATAAATCTTCGAGTGCCTCGCTTTCTAACATCGCCAACACTTCGTTTTTGTATCTCTCCGGGCGGATGAAATCGGGATTTTGCTTTATATGTTCTATAAGCCATTGTTGATACTTGCTCATCCTAAAAAAATAATTTTGCTCTTCAATGTATTCAAGCTTTCGATCGTGATCAGGACATTTGCCGTCCACCATCTCTTTTTCTGTAAAATATCGTTCACAGCCAACACAATAAAATCCTCCATAATTTCCGAAATATATATCGCCTGCATCGTATACTCTTTGAAGGAATAACTGTACTACCTTTATATGGCGCTCCTCAGTTGTTCGAATAAAATCATCAAACGATAGATCCATTTCACTCCAGACCGATTTAAATATGCTGCTAATTTTCTCTGTGTATTCACGCGGTGAAAAACCAGCTTCTGCAGCTGCTTTTGCAATCTTATCGCCGTGCTCGTCTGTTCCTGTTAAAAAAAATGCATCGTATCCCATCAACGTATAAAATCGTTTTAAGAAATCAGCGACGATTGTGGTATAAGCATGCCCAATATGCGGTTCTGAATTTACATAGTAAATAGGTGTTGTTACATAAAAAATCCTTTCCATACTTATGCCCTCTTTCTCGATTTTTAACGTAGCGTTGGAAAAATCGATTATAACAACTACTCTTCGATTGTAGTATATAGAAGTCGCTGAGCAACTTTATGAGAAACAGAAAATCTATTTTCTTCCCGTATCAAATCGTTCCCAGATATTTCAACGCTTATGTCCTGAAATTTAAGAAAAATTTTATTTCGAAGAGGTTCCACTGTTTCCACAACAAACATTTTGCCTTCAACTTCAATTTGCGTTCCTGGAGTTGGATAGTTCAAAAACATTTCACGATATACTTCGTATTCATGATTCAAACAACAAAGAAGTCTTCCGCACATTCCAGATATTTTAATAGAATTAAGATTGAGATTTTGCTCCTTTGCCATTTTAATGGAAACAGGTTCAAATCCATCTTTCATATACCAGCAACACAATTCTCTTCCACAATGTCCATACCCCCCCACAAGGCGTGCCTCATCGCGAACACCAATTTGTCGCATTTCAATGCGCGTTCGAAAAACAGCTGCCAAATCTC
>JAOAAF010000013.1 GCA_026419015.1 Spirochaetota bacterium | reverse complement strand
TGGTCTCGTGGGCTCGGAGATGTGTATAAGAGACAGATCAATGATATCATCGTGCACCAATGTCGCCGCATGGACAATTTCCGCAGCAGCAGCAACCTCTATAATATCTTCTGGAATATTTCCTTTTAATCCACTGGAAAGAATAATCAGCGATGCTCGAATCTTTTTACCTCCGTTACGGAAAATATGCAATGAAGCGTCATCGATAATTGGGATACCTGTTTTCAATTTTTCGCGTATTTCATCATCTACGCGACGCAAGTATGGAGCAATTGGCAATAAAATATCTTTGAGGCTTTGCGAAATCCCTTTCTGAATTGTAATTTCCATGAGCAATTACCTGTGGAAAACCTTTAATCAAAAGTTGCGAGGCATTCGCGTTGGGATTCAAAAATTTCAAATACGCGATCGAGCATGGTGGTTTGGAATAGTTTCATTAAATTATCATCCACAATAATGAGCTTTATATCTCCTTCTTTATCCTTTATTTTTCGTTTTTTCGCCACAAGAACACCTAACGCTGAACTGCACAAATGCTTCACATTGACCATGTCGATACAAATATTAATTCTCCCTCTTTTGATGCAGTTATCGAGAACGCTTTCCAGTTCAGCAGATGCGTCTTGGTCGATTCTTCCTTCAAGAATAATAATTTCGACATCATCATTCGAAATTACTTTCATGACCTTTACCCCCATCTATTGTAAATCATCATGCAAAGCCTTTTTCGCAAATGCGATTCCGAAAACTTTTCCTGCACCCGCATTTTTGAGCAACCGCGCACATTCATTTAGCGTCGCACCAGTGGTATATACATCGTCTATCAACAAAATGCGTTCGCCTGCAAGCTTGCCTTCAACGGCAAATCTCCCCAGCACATTGAGAAAACGATCAACATAATTTAAATCCTTCTGTGTTTTCCATACTCGAACTTCTTTCAGTAATGGCACGTAGCTTTTTCTTATCTTCTGCGCCACGTCTTTTGCAACGAGTTCAGATTGATTAAATCCCCTTTTGCGAACTTTGCTTTTTGCCATTGGCACTGCCGTCACCACATCAACATCCCATGACGCATCAAGGAGCGCCGCATACAATAACTCTGAAATCTTTTTATACAACCTTCGCCATTTATAAAATTTATACTTCACCAGCATTTCCTTCATGGTACCAGAATAATCCGATACTGCAAAACACATATCGAGATACCATGCTCTCATACTGCACATGGAACAGGCATTGTTTACCAACTGCCCTCCACAGCGCTTGCATCCCCTTTCAAGGGGCTGTATTGTGGAGAAACAACGAATACAGACATGGTGATCTTTCACTGAGATCGGATTCCCACACGCAATGCAGTGTGAAGGGAAAAAATAATCAAATACTATGTCAACTAGCTGGCGCATCCGTCATTGCACATCATCGATATATTGTGTGGGATCCTCAATCCCCGCATCGCGAAATCCTCGCTTTCGAATCACACAACTCTCACATCTTCCACACGCACGTCCATATTCATCGGGATCGTAGCAGCTGTGCGTCATTGAATAGTCAACACCTAAAGAAATCCCAAGGCGTATTATTTCCGCTTTGGTCTTATTCAAAAGAGGCGAAATTACTCGAATAGGTTTACCTTCCACGCCACACTTTGTTCCACATCGCGCTGCCTCTTCAAATGCTTTTAAAAATTCGGGTCGGCAATCGGGATAACCGCTGTAATCCAATGCATTCGCTCCAATAAATACGGCGTAAGCACCATAACTTTCCGCACACACAATTCCATATGCTAGGAAAAGCAAATTTCTTGCAGGAACATAGGTAACAGGAATCTCATGTGCACTGACGTTGCCCGATTTGGGTACTTCTAACTTCTTTTCTCCCGCAAGGGCAGACCCCATAAACAACCGCGCTGGTATTTCAATTTTAATATGTGAAAGAACATTCATCGCCCTGCATATCTTTTGCGCGCATTCAATTTCTTTGCCATGCCGCTGACCATACCGAAATGTAAGTGCAATAATCTGATATCCTTCTTTTTGAGCAATTGCCAACGTTGTTGTTGAATCGATTCCGCCGCTTAAAAGAACTATCGCGCGTTTCATGAAGAGAAATTTCTACTTTGGGCGCTCGATTTTGAAATAATCGTAAGGTTTCATGCCGTATATTTTTTCAAAATCGCCCACGTTGGGGCAACTGTTGCAACTTACTCGAATTACCGCTTCCATCGCGACCGAAGCTTCATCGTATAAATCTAAGGCTTTTCCCATCTCTTTAAGCACGCTCGATTTATCAATATTTCGCACGCGCATGATTGCACACTCTTTGCACTTGTCGGCATTCTTTCTCGTCTTCTCGGTAATTAGTGGCATATTTCAGCTCCTTTAATGGTCGTTCTGATATAGAATAATAGCAATTCCTTTTGAAATTTCAGAAAAACTTCCTGCAAAATAATACATATATTGTAATCTTTCAAGTCATTTTTTGAATAATATTCCAATAGGAATTGCTGTATGCGATTCACTGGAAAAACTCAAAGGAACATTACAATCTCCCATACAAAATGAAGTTAATAAGGCGCGCGATAAAATAAGAACCCGCAACAAGGAAAAACGGCATCGCTCCGAAAAAAGCTAATACATCTAATTTTGATACAGCATCTTTGTTAAGCACTTTTTTTCCAAAAAAGTTTAAATGGTAATTAGCGGGATTTTTAAAAGTACGATAAATTCTCATGAGCACATTCACCTTCACGCCCAACGCGAAGAAAAAAATAATCCCCGAAAAAATCCATAAAACCTGGGCAAAATTTATCCCTCTTATTAGTGCAGGCTTGTTTACAATCGCAATGATAATCGCAAGCGCGATAATGATGTTGATGAGCGCAGTATTTAAAAAGCCATGTAAATGCTTCTTTTGAACCTTTAATAGGTATAGGATTAAAAAAAAGATGTGGAAAACAAGGGAAACAAAAAGCAACATTAAAAGCGCAACAATGATCATACCAATTAAAGGCTCGAACCATATTTGATATAATTAATAATCTTCGCGACAAAAAATGAGCCAAACAGCAATAAAAATGGTATTGAAAAGAAAAAAATAAACACTTCATTTTTGGTTACCACACCACTGTTTAGAACCTTTTTGCCAAAGTAATTGTAATGATAATAGGCGGGATCCCTCATCCGTTTAAATAGCCGTTTGAAAATAACAATCTGAATGGTTAACATGATGAAAGTGATAATTCCCGAAATGAGCCAAAGGATGCGACCAAGGTTTATTCCTCTGATTGCCGTTGGATCGTATATGACATATACTGTGATAATCCCCGCAATAAAGATATTCACAATCGCTGTATTGGCGAACCATCGCACATAGCGGTTTTCTCTTGTTCGAATAAAAAAAATGAGGCTTGCGATATGACCAATCACGCTAATTGCGAGAAGAAGAAAAAGCAATAGCAATATCATTCGAAATTGACCATCCTCCAGTGGCAGGCGCCTTTCCAGAAAGGATTGCCTTTACTTTACGTGAACAAAAAGGCTTTTTTTTAATAATAACAAGATCGCAAAAACTTTGTCAATACTTCTTTTTAGAGGGAGTGAAAATTTTAATACACAAACTTTCGCATGCGTATGCTAATAAGAATTCCTATCGCTATCATCGACATAAGTAAGTTGGAACCGCCATACGAAATAAAAGGGAGCGGAAGCCCGGTAACCGGCATGATTCCCAAAACCATTCCAATATTTATCAATACATGGAAGAAAAAGATTGTAACGATTCCACCGGCCAACAATGCGCCGAATTTATCTTTTGATTCGATTGCAATTTGAATTCCACGGTAAATGACAATCCCCAAAAGCACTAAAAGCACTACTGCACCGACAAAACCCCATTCTTCCGCAAAAACAGAAAAAATAAAATCCGATGTCTTTTCGGGCAAAAAGCCAAGTTGTGACTGACTTCCCTTAAGAAAGCCCTTGCCAAAAAACTGACCCGCACCAACCGCAATTTTCGATTGAATCACATTGTAACCCGAACCATGGGGATCGAGTTCCGGATTGAGAAACACCAAAATTCTTCTTTTTTGGTAGAGCTTGAAATATTTTTGAATAATTATCGAAAAAAAGAAACCAAGGGAAAGAACGGTCGAGGGAATATATACGCGCCGATACCATTTGCCTACCAAAAAAAAGTGCAACACAAAAGTCGTAATTGCAATAACGAAAAACACGCTTGCAACAATGAAGATTAGTTTGGTATCTTTAAAGAAGTCCAAAATGAAATTCGTGCCAACAGCACCAACCCATTCGCGGTACGTGATCACCATCGGCACTACGATTGCAATCGCCGCAATTGCAACTATTGAAATCAAGTGCGATACATCAGCACCACCAATGAAAAGCATCGTAAACAGAATTGGGACATACACCACCGCAGTTCCAAAATCGGGTTGCAAAAGAATAACGAGCATTGGCAATGCGGTCAACAGCGTGGGGATGAGAAGTTCTCGTAAATGCGAAATATCGCGCTCGCGGAGCTCTAAATATTTCGCAAGAATAATCACCAACCCAAGCTTCATGAATTCAGACGGTTGGATGGAAAATAATCCAAAATTAAGCCATGCCTTTGTATTTCGAATAGGGGTACCAAAAATCACCGTAATGACTAACAGTACCATTAAAAAAATATAAATGTGAAGCGAATAATCGCCCAAAAACTGATAATTAATAACCGTAAAGCCAACCATAATGAAAAAGCCAACGATAAACCAGATGAGTTGTTTTTTATATAGGCCATTATTCACCTTATCGATGGGATCAAAACCTGCGCTGTAAATAGTTAAAATACCAAGGAATACTAAAAGTATAACCGCGATAACCAACACGAAATCAATCTTGTAAATCTCATTTCTTCCTAACATTAGAAATATCCCAACTGAATCATTTTCGAGAATATTTTATACGCAACGGGAACAGCAGCTGCCGCTCCACCGCGTCCATATTCAACAAAAACGACCACAATGACAGTTCTTTCAGGTGGCCCATCGTACGGGGCATATCCGATAAACCATCCGTGCTGCGACTCTTCTTCGTAACGATTTGAACGCGTTTGGGCAGTTCCTGTTTTCCCTGCAATTGGGACAGGAAGGCGCGAAAGTTGGCTACAGGTACCCCCAGTTACTGCAAGGCGCATCCCTTCTCGAATGATGCTGAGCGTAGAAGGTGAAATCGGAATTTCGCGTTGCCGCTGCGGGGAGAATGTCTGAATCACTCTCCGATTATCGGGCGAGCGCACTTCGCGCACCAAATGAGGTCTGTAGACAATCCCATTGTTCACAATCCCTGCAATCAAATTTGCCATTTCAATCGGAGTGACAGTAATAAACCCTTGCCCAATGGATAAATTTACCGTATCGCCATCATACCAGGATTGACCGAATACGCGAAGTTTCCAGCGCTTTGAAGGAATAAAACCAGTAATTTCTCCAGGCAAATCAATTCCCGTTCTCTGATCAAAACCAAAATGCGTTGCATAGCTTAAAATCATGGTAGGACCAATGCGCAACCCAAGCTGATAAAAATAAACGCTGCACGATCGCGCAATTGCCCAATAAAGGTTAAGAGTTCCATGAACGCGATAATCGAAAAAGATCGTATCCACAAACCCACGGAGAGTAAAGCTCCCATTGCAAAAGAGCGATGTCGATGGATTCCATCTTTCTTCTTCCAGTGCAGCAATTGCGGTAACAATTTTAAATGTCGATGCCGGAGGAAAGCGCGATTGAATTGCACGATTCACAAAAGGTTTTGTTGGATCGTTAAGGAGTTGCTGAATGATGCCGTAATTGTTGCGCGAAATAAGTGCATTCGGATCGAAATCGGGACGACTCACCATTGCGAGCACTTCACCGGTTGCAGCTTTTATAACAATAGCTGCGCCCATGTAATTTTCCATCGCCTCATACGCAGCTTCCTGAATTCCGTAGTCGATTGTCAACACAAGATTGTTCCCCGCCTGGGGTTCAAGCCCAACCTCTTCCGCTTCTACGCGATTGCGGACATCAACAATCCGTCGGATATAACCATCTCTCCCGCGAAGCACTTTATCGTATTGGCTTTCAATGCCCGACTTTCCAATTCGTTGATATTGCCGATACCCTTGGTGCTTCAACTGTGCATATTCCTCTTTGCTGATTAACCCAATGTATCCAATCACGTGAGCGAACATATTCGCATGATTATACACGCGAACAGAAGAATCTTCCCAATCGATAAACGGAAATTTATCGCGATGGGTTGCGATGGAAACAATCGATTCAAACGGAACATCTTCTTTTATTATTACTCTCTCCCATGGATTGCGTTCTTTTATTTCCTTCAATACCTCATCGCCATTCACCTTAAGGAGCTTGCAGACAAGACGAACTGTCTCTTCCATTTTCGTATTATCGCGAAAGTTTGCAGGTACTGTTGTTACGTTAAAGGAAGGCCTGTTTGAAACGATAACCACATTTTTTTTGTCTGGGTCAAAGTTGCGGTCATATATCTCACCTCTCGCAGCAGGAATCGGAATGTTGTTTTCCATATTCATGCGCGATTTTCGAGCAAATTCCTCCCCGCGGATTAACTGCACATTAATGAGTTGGATTAAAATAATTGCAAAACAACAGGTGACGATCCCCAGAAGAATTAACATTCTGGTTCGAAACGCTTCGAGCAATCTATGCCGAATAGTTGCCAGCAAAATTTACATGCCCTCCCGTTCAATTTCCCGTTCAAAAATTTTCTCATAAAGCATAAAAAGAAAAGGAGCAATTATGGCATTATAAAGAGATTCTGGCACAATAACTGCTGCACGAGCCGTCACAGAAACTGAATCAAAAATATAGCACAAAAAAATTGTTATAATGCCTTTTACAATCGATGCAGCTAGTACAAGGAGAAAAATCGTCGCCAAATTTGCGCGGAAAACCGAACGCCCAAACATCCCTACAACATATCCGATGACAACTTTCGGAAACGTAAGAAGCCCCAATGGGGCGTTGGAAACCGCATCGTGTAGCAACCCTGCAATGAAACCAGTCACTTCCCCATAAAACGAACCAAAATTATATCCAAAAAATATTACCGCAATGAAAAGCAAATCCGGCTTCGCTCCTGCAACTTTTAGAACATCAAAAGAATCGTGTGCTTGTATGATGAGCGAAGCGATAATAACAGCACCAGTGAAAATATAACCAATCATTTAATTTCCTGCACTTTTCAATAGCTCTAAAAATTCCGCATCGGGCTCTTTTTTTAAAATAAAAACATCCTCAAGCTTTTCATAATCAACAGTCGGTATGACAATTACCCGTTGATAAGCGCTTGCTTCCATAATTTCCGATCTCAAAACTTTTCCCACTGAAAGGCCTTGTGGAAAAATGCCACCCTGCCCCGAAGTAATAACCTGATCGCCGAACTTTACCAGCGCAGATTTGCTCACATAATCCATCACGCAGAGAATGGAATTGGAAGATATGCCATGCAAAAGCCCAGGATATCTGCTCGATTGGAGCATCACGCCGAGTTTCATTTCTGGCGCGATGATGGGAATCACTCGCGAAACGCGACTCCTCACATCGATAATTTTTCCAATTACAGCTTTTTCTGCCCCAGAATACGCAACCACCGGCATATTATTTTTTACACCATCAGCGCTACCCCTATCCAATATGATAGTGCGATACCAATTGTCGGGATCGCGCGAAATCACCCGTGCCGGAATGCTTTCATATTCAAGTCGCGAAGCCATTTGGAGTTGATGGCGAAGTCGCTCATTTTCTTTTTTAAGTTCGGTTAATTCATCTGCAATCTGTTCGTATTTCATTAGTTTTTGACGCGTTCGCTGGAGTTCATCGCGCAACTCTCCCAACTCGGTAAAGCCAACCCAAAAGCGTCGCACGCCGCTTTGGAGCGCTTCATATCCCTGTTGAAAAGGAACAACAAAAAGATGCAATAAACCTTCGATCGAATTGATTGTTGACGATGTATGCGCAGTGAGTGAGATTAAACAAAAAAGTGTAAACGAAATAAACGAAATAATTGTCTTATGTCGTATTATAAATTCCACTTACATCTTACCACACGAAAAATTCTACCGCCTGCTTTACAGCACGACGCGCTTTTTAAAGAAATACATACTCTTTTGAAAACATGTTTCAAGACATGCGAGATTTAGAAAACCTTTTCCGTTTTCTTCTATTTCAAATTTGCCTTATAGAGATACTTCAACTCTTCCAAAAATTTTCCCGCCCCAAGTACCACGCACGTAAGAGGATTTTCTGCGCGAATTACGGGAACACCCGTTTCTTTGCTAATGTATTTATCTAATCCTTTCAACAAGGAGCCACCCCCCGTCATCACGATCCCGCGCTCTACAATGTCCGCAGCAAGTTCGGGAGGGGTTTTTTCTAAAATATGTTTGATAGCTTCGAGGATTTGATCCACCGGTTCTTTTAATGCTTTCCGTATTTCCGAGGAATCTATTTCCAAAGTTCTTGGAAGCCCTGAAATCGCATCGCGCCCTTTCAACTCCATCGTTTCAACTTTTTTTTCAGGAAATACATTTCCAATTCGGAACTTCACCTCTTCTGCTGTTCGTTCGCCAATTACAAGATTATACTGAGTACGCATGTATTTGATTATTGCTTCATCGAACTCATCGCCTGCAATTCTTACTGAATCAGCAATAACAAGGCCACCCAATGAAATCACCGCTATTTCAGTTGTCCCTCCTCCAATATCGACAATCATATGGCCCGCAGGTTCGTGAATTGGAATATTTGCACCTATCGCCGCTGCAAGTGCCTCCTCAATGAGATAAATATCCCGCGCACCTGCCTGTTCAGCAGATTCGCGCACTGCTCGCTTTTCTACTTCCGTGATTCCCGATGGTACGCCAATTACCACGCGCGGGCGTACCAGTGTCTTTCTTTTATGGACTTTTGTAATGAAGTACCGTATCATCTTTTCAACGGTTTCAAAATCGGCAATCACTCCATCCTTCATTGGCCGTATTGCAACAATATCGCCAGGAGTTCTTCCGAGCATGCGCTTCGCTTCATGCCCAACCGCGAGGACTTTCCCCGTACTTGTTTGAACCGCTACTACCGACGGTTCACTGAGCACAATTCCCTGACCTTTTACATGAACCAGCGTATTCGCGGTTCCAAGGTCAATACCCATATCGTTTGAAAACATCCCGTATAATGAATCAAAAATCATTGTCTTATCTCCTCGTACATCGTCTGATGGTCATTGCAGATGAATTATGCCAACTAACTATTGTTCATTTTGGCACATGGCGATCTTTTAACAAAAGTTAATAATTATTCGCCAGATTACAAACTCGGATTTTACCTACTTTGTTGTGCATTTTTGTCAAGCCATAATCAAAGAAATAATCTTTTTTGCAAGTGTTATTATTGTCTGCCCAACATTTTTTTTAAACTCGAATGCGCAATACATTAAAATATGACGAAATATTAGATATGTATAATAAAAATTAGCTATCAACAAACAACGAAAAACCAAAGATAAATGGGGAGTGCGATTTCCGCAATAGAGTAAAAGAGAAATTATGCAAAACTCATTTTCCCATAATTAATTTTTTTGCTTCCACATTTTCTGGTTCAAGCTTTAACGCATCCCGCCACATCTCTTGTGCTTTCAAAACATCACCCAACGCAGCATAGCTTTTGCCTGCCCATATCTTCAAATAGGCTTTTTGCGGTGATGCGGCAACTGCTTCGCTAAACTCTTTCGCTGCTTCCATTGCAAGCGATTGTGAAAAATAAATTTTTCCGAGATTAAAATGTATAAGCGTTTTTATTTCTATATCATCCACTTTCTCCAGTGCTTTGCGATATTCGATAATTGCTTCTGTATTTTTTCCAGTAAGTCGATAGATTGTTGCAAAAAACAACGGACTGCCCGCTTCGCTGTCACTTTTCAAAATATGAAATCCTTTTGCTTCATTTCCCCCGAGCACGTGAATTGTGGCATAGAGGCGTTTTTCCTCAGGCGTAAGCGTTTCAATTTTTTTCAGGTCAGCTAACAATTGTACAATCTCATGTGGAACATAATACCCCGCCAAAAAGATCGCTTTTGCCAACAGCATTAAATTGCGATCATCGATCTTCCCATCGTTTAGCGCCTGCCCTTTTTTTAAATCCTTTATTGCCTCAAAAAAACACTGTCGAACTTCTATCGACAAAGAGTCCAGAGCATCCGATTCAAAAAGCCTTTCAAAGGAGGCGGGCATCAACGCTTCTGCCAACAACACCTTCACCTTCCCAGAGGAAAAATGCGCATCGGCGGAAAATGGATTTTCGCTTTTGTAACGATCGCATTTCCTTTCAAGATCTTTAAGCAAATTTATCCGCACTTGCCTATCGCCAGTTTGATTGATGGTGAATAATTCCTTGTCCAATTTGCTAATGTTGTATTTCCAAAACATTAAAGTGTTTCGATGCTGATACGCAAGATATACGAGCCCTACGCTTGCACAAATGAACAATAAATATTTTATAAATTTTTTTTCCCGTTTACGCGGTTTATATCGAGTATACATTTTCTCCGTTAGATCCAATCGATTAAGGAATCACATTTTACGCTTTTTATATTCTACAAATTCGCGAGCAATATTTTTTTCAACATTGCTTCCACGTTTGAAGATAAATAAGCGCACTTCATCGCTTCCTTTCAAAAAAATGGCAACATAGTTATCGCCCTGCACTATCTTTTCTATCAAATAAAACTCAAATCGAAATAACTTCTTTCGCATCTGGAAATGAATCGCATCGCTAAAAACGCTCACATACCCACTTCCTATTCTTTTTAGCTTCGAATATTTTTTAAATGTCGGATCGATACTACTTTTCCCCGATTCATAATCAACAACACCCGATGAATCGTAATAAAGCACTGCAGAAAATTTATTTGCCGAATATTCTTGAGTTTTTTCAGAAGAAAAATCTTTTGTTTGTTCGCCCAAAACTTTTTTCTGCCCCGAACTGATATTCGGCGTATGCAGCATGTGAGTTGAAGAGGCTTTCACCCTTTCTCCTTTTAAATTCTGCTCACTTCCTTTCTCGCTGCGCTGCTGGCGCACAGATTCACAAGAAGCGCTGCGTTGCATAAATTCTTTTTTGCCAGGAGCAATATCATCTGCTTTCGCTTTTTCGTGAGAAGGCACTCTGCTATTTGATTTCACCTGCGACCGCGAAATAACTGAAATCACAATGAGCGCGATGCCTACAATCAAAAAGAATATCGACAGATACAACATATTGCCTTCCCACAAATAACGTTATTATGTCCCAAAGCATCGTGCGGAATAGCGTTAGTGTCAAGAAATTTTTGCAAAAGTAAATTTTTTAAACACCACGCCATTAATTCATGGTACTTTCCACAAGGCTACCTTTAAATAAGGGCTCTGCGAGAACCTAAAATCGCACGCTTCATTTTTAAAAAAGATGCTCTCCCACTCGCAGGGATGATATGAAAAATAAACACGCGGCGGGATGGAGACTGTATTGACCGCTGTAAGCACATATCCGCCAGAAGCAAGCTCATTTAGCAATTCGCAATGTCGTGCAAAATCCTTCCGAACGCTATAATGCGAGCTTTTCGCACGCGAAAAAGTAGGTGGATCATAAACGATAAATGAAAAACTCATTTTCCTTTTCGCAAAAACTTTTAACCACTTCCCAACATCGCCTACAATGAAATCCCTTTCATCCACCTGCAATCCATTTAACCGATAATTCTCTTTTGCCCGCGCATGTGCTGATTTCGAACTATCGACGTTAATGCATTGTGATACTCCCGCTAATCGAGCATGTACCGAAAACGCTCCTGTGTACGAAAACAGATTTAACATTGAGTCAAATTTTGGATAAAAACTCAAAAGTGCGTAGCGCACTTCACGCATATCCATGAAAATACCAGTATTTTGTCCAGTAACAAGATCGCAAAGAAGACGCATTCCATTATGCAATACACTATATTTTTCAGGCGGATATCTTCCAACAACTAACCTGCTTCGAGCCTCCGCATGCGCTATTTCTGTATTCCACCGCTGTTTCCACAATACCCCTTCAATGGATTTTCCCATCTTTGCGCATATTTCACTCGCAATCTCAGCAATCGCACTTTCATGCGACTGTACGCTTTTATGAAACGACTGCCCGAGCAGATATTCTCCATATAAATCTATTGTAAGCCCTTCGATGCCATCTGCAAGGGAGTTAAAAAGCCGAAAACAGGTATTGCTGTTGTCGCGGAAAAAATCGATTCGCCTTTGGATCGCCTCTGCCAAAATTAATTTGAGGTTTTTCATTGCGAAATGTGTGGAAATTTTTGGGCGTAAACACTTTTGCGGATTTCACATAATTGCGCGATTTTATCAAAAAGGCTCTTTTCATCCATCAGCGACATGTCCTCGGTTTCTACAAAACCAGACATCCCGCAAGCTATCACATGAGGAATTGATAAAAATTCTTTCAAATTTGAAGAAGTTATTCCACCCGTCGGAATATAATTGAAATCAAATTGAATGAATGGTTTTGTAATTGATTCGACATAGGCTGATCCAAAAGCTGCCGCGGGAAATACCTTTATAATTTTAAACCCCAATCGTATGGCTTCAAACAATTCAGAAGGCGTAACAAACGCGGGAATATATGCAAGGCCTTTTTTTTGTGCATACAAGCAAAGCGCACGATGAAAACAAGGAGAAATAAAAAAGTTTGCACCAGCCTTTCTCGCTTTTTCAAACGATGATTCGTCCAAAATGCTTCCCGCACCGACAAGCACATCGTCATAGGTATTTCGTATTGCCTCAATACACTTGAATGCATCAGGAGATCTAATCGTTATTTCTATGATATTAATTGAAAATTGTCGCAAAAGTGCAACAAGGCGCAGTATGCTTTCTTCACTGTATACGTTCACAATAGGGAAAAAACCTGCGCGGGAAAATTCTGCAATAAGGCTTAGCTCATTCTCGGATAGCATAGTTCAATTTGATTTCCGTCAGGATCGAGAAATACCACCGATTTTCCTTTTCTCAAATTATCGGGACCAAAGACAATGGGTATATCCCTCTCCTTTATTTCATCGATCGCATCTTCGAAATCTTCTTCATCGATATAAAAACTTATATGGTTTTTCGTTCCCGATTGGTTTTTGTATCCTTCTATTTCATAAAGTCCCAATACAATATCGCCCACACGAAGAAATGCTTGTCGGGCATCGCTAAATTTTTCAATAATCTCAAAATCGAAAAGTTCTCTATAAAACTCAATCGATCTTTCCAAATTCGATACAGTAATTCCTACATGATCAACAGATTCAATTACTATCATCGTTCATCCTCATCATATTAAAATTACACGCTGTTATGGCGTTTTTTGTCGTCATTTATTAGGTAATACGTATATTCCGCAATGAAAAATATAAAAATAGCCATGCATTATGTCAACAAATTATAAATCGCGTATCAACAAAAAAGTCCTTGTCTGCATCTATTCAACGGTCACACTTTTGGCAAGATTGCGCGGTTCGTCCACGCTACACCCGCGCAACACTGCGATGTGATACGCTAAAAGCTGTAAAGGGATTACCGTCAAAAGCGGTGAAAAAAGTTTGCTCACCGTTGGGATATAAATCACATGCGAAGCGTAGCGATGAATTTCGCTATCGCCCTCTGTCGCTATTGCGATTATCTCACCCTTGCGGGCGCGCACCTCTTCCATATTGCTAATAATTTTTCGATATACTTCATCTTTAATTGCAATAAACACCACTGGCATATGTTCATCGATGAGCGCAATTGGCCCATGCTTCATCTCAGCAGCGGGATAACCTTCCGCATGGATGTACGAAATTTCTTTTAGTTTCAATGCTCCCTCAAGCGCCACGGGAAAATTTACTCCGCGTCCTAAGTACAAAAAATTCGTTCGCGTGTAATACTTTTCTGCGATTTCCCGTATTTCATCATTTCTATCGAGTACCGTCTGTACCAATTCGGGAATTTTTTCCAATTCGCGCAAGTATTCGCGCACCTCTTCCCGCGGCATGTCGTTTTTTCGCGCAAAAAGGAGCGCAATGAGTACAATCACGACAATCTGTGAAGTAAACGCTTTTGTTGACGCAACGCCAATCTCAGGTCCCGCATGAATGTATACCCCACCATCCGTCTCTCGAGCAATGGTACTTCCCACTACATTGGTAATCCCCAACACTTTCACGCCCCGCGACTTGGCTTCCCGGAGCGCAGCAAGGGTATCTGCGGTTTCCCCCGATTGGCTTATGACAAAAACCAAATCCCCCTTGCGAAGGACAGGTTTTCGATATCGAAACTCGGAAGCATATTCTACTTCGACAGGAATGCGCGCAAACTCCTCGATCAAGTATTCGCCAACTAAGCCTGCATGCCATGAGGTGCCGCACGCAACAAATAAAATGCGCTGAACTTGACCAAATTCTTCCGGCGTAAGGCGAAGGCCATCGAGGCGAACCTCCCCTTCTTCTATAAGGGCACGACCTCGAAATGCGTTTCGAATCGTGTGAGGTTGCTCAAAGATTTCTTTCAACATGAAATGAGGAAAACCTTGCTTTTCGATCGCTTTGATATCCCAGCTTATATGCGACTCATCCTTTTGCACGAGCTTTTTATTGAAATCGTACGTAGTAAACCCATGTGCGGTGATTTCCGCAATTTCACCATCATCGAGATACACTACCCGACGCGTATGTTCTACCACTGCGCTGGCATCGGAGGCGACGAAAAGTTCCTCACTTCCGATTCCCACAATGAGCGGGCTTCCCTTTCGCGCTGCAATTATCTTCCCTGGTTCATGCACTGATATTACTAAAATCCCATACGTGCCTTCCAACAGCGGAAGCGAATTTCGAACTGCTTCTAAAAGAGAGTTATCGCGCTGATAGTACATTTCAATCAAATGCGCAATAACTTCGGTGTCGGTTTCGCTTGCAAAACAGTGTCCCTTTTCCATGAGCAATGTCTTAATTGCCGCGTAATTCTCGATGATCCCATTGTGGACTACTGCAATGTGCTGCTTGCAGTCGAAATGCGGGTGAGCATTAATATCCGACGGAGCACCGTGCGTCGCCCATCGCGTATGCCCGATTCCCGTACGGAAATGGGCAACTGTAGAAAAATCGATTTTCTCTTCCAAAAATTTAATTTTGCCTTTTGTCTTTTTATAAAAAAGTTCATCGCCTACTAGCGCAAGCCCCGATGAATCGTACCCCCGATATTCAAGCCGCTTCAACCCGCCAATGATGATCTCCGCTGCGCTTCGCGAACCAATATAGCCAACAATGCCGCACATAGCTATTCCTCGTTTTACTTTTCGATTATTTACGCGTTTTCTAATAACTCTGCATCACTGTCATTTTTCGAGCACCTTGACGTGAATGTCGTCGAGAATGACATATATTTTCTTTTGCCAATCGTCAATCCGATAATCTCGCAAAATCCCCGAAACCGAAACCAATTTCTTTGAACGCCACCACGAAAGCAATAGATTTGAATCATTGCCAATGATTTTTTTAATGCTTTCCTTATTTACTTTTCCCTCAATGTGAAGCCAATCATCGCCATAAAACGCAAAGCGCAATTTTTGCTGATATACTAATTCTGGAGACTCGAACACGTAATCGTATCCTGTCACAATGCGATGTCCCATCATCTCTAAAAGCATGTAATACAATTGGGTGCGATAATGAGTCCTGCTTCCGAAAAAACCATCGCGCCATTTTATGTAAACCGAATGAAGGGCGAGAAAATTCTTTGTCCCTTCATCTATCTGTTCGCTTCTGTTGCCTTCTTGGTGCGCACCTGCAACAGTGGATCCCACCCATCCGAAAAGGACCAAAATAAACAGTGCAGCGTTTCGCAAAGTAATCTTTCCCCCACATAAATGTATTAATGGCAACGGTGCCAGTTCCTTTTGACATAATCAAACAAAAATTCCTGCTTGCACAATTTTTTTGCAATTGCGAAAATTTGTTCCTTGCGAAAATTTTTTACGTTACATATCCCATTCACAAAATTTCAGATACAAAGGAGAACGCAAGGATGAAAAAAGCGCTCATCGTAGGAGCTACTGGCTTTGGTGGACTGGGCTTAATCGAAATTCTTTTGCGCCACCCGCATCTTAAAGTACAACAGCTCGTTGCGCGCCGCGATGTTGGCAAGCGCATCCACGAGGTTTTTCCCCACTTAACAGGATTTTGCGAACTTCCCGTTCAGGGGAATGACGAAATAGATTATGCCAATACCGATATTGCATTTTTTTCCACCCCGGATCGCGCAGGGATGGCACTCATTTCACCATTCATTGAAAGATCAATTCCTGTAATCGATTTCAGCGGAGATTTTCGCTTCACCAATACTGACGATTATGCCCAATATGCAATAAACAAGGGTATGGAACGCACTCATCTTGCACCGGAAACATTAAAAGAAGCGGTTTATGGACTTCCCGAACTGTTTGCGGACAAACTCCGCGGTGCAAAACTTGTTGGAAATCCTGGATGTTTTGCCATTTGCATGATCTTGGGACTTCTTCCAGCAATTAAAGAAAAGCTCATCGATTGTGAAACCATCATTTGCGATGGGAAAACAGGTGTTTCTGGAGCAGGGAAAAACCCAGGCGAATCGAATTTTTACCCTCAGCGGTATGAAGATGTGAACACATACCGCGAAGGAACGCACCAACATGTGGTTGAAGTAGAAAACGCATTGCGCAGCGTGGGCGGAACTCAGAAAATATTCTTTGTCCCGCAAATTGTACCGCTCAATCGGGGAATACTCATCACCGCATATGGAACTGCAAAAAAAGGTATCACCACACAGGAGGCAGAAGAAATTTACCGAGAATTTTACAAAAATGCTCCTTTCGTGCTAATAACCAGCCGCTCACCCCATACCACCGATGTGCGCGGGTCTAATCGCTGCGAAATTCGAGTCTCTGTCGATGCGCGGACCAACACTTTTTTTGTGACGTCGGTCATCGATAACCTCGTCAAAGGGCAAGCAGGAAATGCCGTTCAGTGCGCGAATCTCATGCTCGGTTTTGAAGAAACAGCGGGATTACTGGTGCCTGCTTTTTATCCATAACCATGCTAATTGCGCGATGAACTTCCCGGCACCATTGGGACAAATCGCACATGGGTAATAGTTTCTCGATACACGCGACCATTGATTTTTCTCACGCGCACGAGTTCCTGGAAAAAATCCCCTACTGGAGCCACAAGAATGCCGCCATCATCTTTAAGTTGATCCACAAGAGTCTGCGGGATGCTCACCGGTGCAGCGGTAAGCATAATCACATCAAATGGGGCTTTTTCTGGCCACCCTAAATAACCATCGGCGCATTTCACTGTCACGTTGCGATATCCTAGATCTTTTAACCGCTTTGCTGCTTGTGTCGCCAATGCCTCGATCAATTCAATCGAATATACCTCTTTTGCCAAAAGCGAAAGTATCGCAGCCTGATACCCAGAACCAGTACCAATTTCCAAAACCTTTTCGGTGCCATTTAATTCGCACAATTCGGTCATCAGCGCCACGATGTACGGTTGTGAAATGGTCTGTCCATGACCAATCGGGAGGGGATGATCTTCGTAAGCAGAGGAAACCTGATGGGACGGGACAAATTTATGTCGCTCAACTGTGCGCATCGCATGAAGCACTTTGGGATCCCGCACCCCCCGCGCTTCAATTTGATGTTTTACCATCATTTCGCGCAATTTTTCCACATCGCTTCCTCCTGCACAAACTGCTGCGGCAATACCAACAAAAATACCTCCCACTCTTATTACAAATCCAGATTTTGCCATTGCTCTTTTTCTTCGCTTACTTTCAAAATATAAAAAAAATAGAATTTTTTCAACACATCATGCATAAATTTTCGAGGTTAGCTCATACGATTAAGCTCCAACGTTGTAAAGAATTGCGCATTGCGAATGATTTTTGCTCTTGACAGAAAATAACATTTTTTTCATTAAGATTTGCCTTGCATCAAAGAGAGATATGCAATAAGGTTTGCTTATGTCAATAAAGGCTAGTGGGATCATCGCTTCGCCAGGCATTCGAATTGGCAAAGCCTACGTGTACAAAACCAGCGAAATTATTATCCCCAAATATACAATTCGCGATGAAGACGTCGATGCGGAAATAGAACGATATAAGCAATCGCTTGAAAAAACAAAAACCGAAATCAAAACAATTCAGGAACAAATTGCGAATAATATTTCTCGAGATATGGCAGACATTTTTACTAGCCATCTCATGGTATTAGAAGATCCAATCATTACTGAAAAGGTCATCAACCACATTCGTATCTTTAAAAAAAATGCAGAATGGATTATCAATGACATTACGCTGGATCTCATTAGACATCTTGACTCCATCGAAGACGATTATTTTCGCGAAAGAATTATCGATATTTCCGACATAAATAAACGACTCATAAATAATTTGCAAAAGCGAAGCGTCGAATCCCTCAAGGACCTGCACGAAGAAGTGATAGTGGTTTCCAAAGATCTCAGCCCATCCGACACTGCCACTATGGACAAAAACCGCGTGCTTGCGTTTGTCACTGACCGAGGGGGTCGCACTTCGCATACCGCGATAATGGCACGTGCGCTTGAGATACCTGCCATTGTGGGCACACAAAACATCACTTCGCTTGTGCGCAACGGCGACACGCTCATTGTGGATGCAGTCCGCGGAATTATCATCATAAATCCAACCGAAGAAGAACTCAACGAATATCAACATTACATCAACGATCTGCGTAAACTCGACAAAGAATTAGAAACGATTACATGGCTTCCCTCAATTACCGCTGATAACATCGAAATTCGTATTTTAGGCAACATTGAGATCCCAGAAGAAATGTCCATCATAAAAAACCATGGTGCTCAAGGAATTGGCCTTTTTCGATCGGAATTTTTATTTTTAGATCGAGTTCTTCCCGATGAAGAACGCCAATACGAAGAATACAAAAAAGTTGTGGAGTATTTTAATCCGCTTCCAGTAACTATTAGAACCCTCGATGTGGGGGGCGATAAAATTTATTCGTACAACAAAGATTGTAAGGAACGGAATCCATTTTTAGGCTGTCGTGCAATACGATTTAGCCTAGAACACGAAGATCTGTTCCGCACGCAAATACGCGCGATCCTTCGCGCAAGCGCACATGGGAATGTGAAAATGATGATCCCGATGATATCCACTGTGGAAGAACTCATACGCAGCAGACACATAATCCGCGAATGCATGGACGAGTTAAAATACAAAGGAATTGCATTCAACGAGAACATCCCCCTCGGGATCATGATTGAAGTGCCATCGGCGGTCTTGTGCGCGGATAAACTTGCAAAGTATGCAGACTTCTTTTCGGTTGGTACGAACGATTTGGTCCAATACACGTTGGCAGTGGATCGCATTAGCGAACGGATTGCCTACCTTTACAATCCACTTGATCTTTCAGTGTTGCGCTTCCTTAAACAAATTGTCGAAACGTCCGCCTCTTTGCAAATTCCTCTTTCAATTTGCGGAGAAATTGCAGGTGAACCGAAATACACAATGCTGCTTTTGGGACTTGGCTTTCGCGAGTTTTCAATGAGCACAGCATATCTTTACCAGGTAAAGCGTATCATCCGCACGGTGAATATTACTGAATGCGAGGAATTAGTCGCAAAGCTCATGCAAATGGAAAAAACTTCCGAAATTGAAGAGATGCTCATCCAGGTGATGCGTGCGAAATTCCCTTGGCTTAATATTACATGAAATTGTACAACGAACTTGCTGAACATTATTTTGCTATAGAAAGCCATCACCGAAATATCGATGATGACATAGAGTTCATTGTGCATGCATCGCAAAAAACAGTTGGGAAAACGTTACTCGATCTTGGTTGCGGGAGCGGTGAGCACTGCTTTGAACTTTACCGCCGCGGTTTTCGCTGCACAGGGATTGACATAAGCGATCAAATGCTGAAAATCGCCCGCGAACGCTTTCCCTCCACATGTACATTTCTAAAATTCAATATCTTGCAACTGCCATTTGCCAAAGAATTCGATATCGCAATTTCACTTTTTGGCACCATGAATTATTTTATTGAAAATCCCGATATCCTCACTGCCTTTACCAACGCGAAACGGGCATTGCGTAAAGGCGGTGTGGCGATATTCGAGATATGGAATTCCTTCCCAGTTCACAAAATCCGCCAGAAAAAATTAAGCCACATTTCAACTACTCACAGTTGCGATGCAACTATTGAACGATATCGAGGATTTTCAATAATCGAAGAAAGCCCGCGTACAATCGTCGAAGTAAACTATCGCTATATTATTCGCGACTCAAATGGATCACGCGAACTCACCGATCAGCACATCATGCGCGCCTTTTCTTATAAGGAAATTGCACAATATCTTACCAATGCAGGATTTCAAAAATTTGAAATATTTTCAAGTTCTCGTAAACAACGCTATCACTTATATTCAAACCGACTGCTTGTGGTTGCAACATAGGGGCATTCCTGTTAATCGAGAATTACATGTCCCGCGACATATTTAATTCGATTGAAACATGAGAATTCATTGACACCACAAACTACGATGATCGAATAGTATTTATATTCGTGAGGATAAATGTCATGGGAAAATATCAATACGAAACAGGTACCATAATTGGCAAAGGCGGTATTGAACTGTTTTTCCAGCGGTGGATTGCCCTAAATCCAGCTGCAGCCCTCGTCGTTGTACATGGACTCGGTGAACATTCCGGTCGATATGGAAATCTTATCAATTGGTTGGATGGAAAACGAATTTCGATTTACGCTTTAGACCACAGAGGCCATGGCCGCTCTGCAGGGAAACGGGGGCATGTTGACTCTTTCTATGACTATGTGATAGATCTTTCTTTTTTTGTTGAATCCATAAAAGGTGAGTTTCCCACTGTTCCCATTTTTCTCCTCGGACATAGCATGGGAGCCATAATCGCCGTATTGTATGCGCTTCGCCACAAAGGCTCCATCCACGGGCTCATTTTGTCTTCCCCCGCGTTTACTCCAATAGCAGAGGCAACTCCTGCAGAATTGATGGTAGCATCATTTCTTTCAAAATACTTTCCCACAATGTCCATATCAAACAAAATTAACGCGAATTATCTCTCACATCATCGCGAAACAGTTGCGGAATATCAAAACGACCCACTTGTGCACGATAGAATTTCAATACGGTGGTATACGGAATTTGTAAAAAGTGCACAAGAATGTTTAACCCGCGCAAATGAGCTTACCATTCCCATCTTAATATTTCATGGGATCGATGACCGCATCGTGGATTTTTCTGGCAGCATTCAATTCTTCGATTCTGTAAGCTCGCTTGATAAAACCAAACTTTTATTCGAAGGCCTTTACCACGAAACGATGAACGAAGTTGAACACGAACGGGAAAAAGTACTTGCCGCAATTTCCAAATGGATTTTAACCCATTGCGTGCGCAAAACGGCACCTATTAAAAAAAATCGCACAAAATCAAAAACAACATAAATTTTATATGTGCGTTCACAATCTATGTATTGCATGCCAATATCATCGGCCGATGATTGTACTTTTCAATCTATAAATTCCATGAAATACAAAATCTTGTAACTTGAAATATTTTTAACGATGGGGAAAAAAATCGCCGGGTGGGAGTTCCCGGCGGTTTCTTTCAAATGGTACTGCGATGCTGGTCCAGCTACTTTAAAAGCTGCAACACTGTTTGCGATTTCATATTCGCCTGCGCAAGCATCGCTGTAGCTGCCTGCGTCAGAATCTGGTAGCGCACGAAAGATGACATCTGTTCTGCCATATCGGTATCGCGGATGCGACTTTCAGATGCTTGGACATTTTCATACGCATTCATTAAACCGCGCGCAGCATGTTCAAGCCGATTGTAATATGCACCTAAATCCGCACGCTGTTTTGAAATGATTCGAAGCGCTTCATCGGCAAGCCCAATGACCGCATTAGCTTTGCCTGGCGTTGAAAGCGAAATAAAGGTGAGCACCGTTGGATTTCTCAGGCCAAGTGCAGCAGAAGTCATCGTTTCGATGAACACTCTTTCGCGCTGATGCATATTTGGTCCCATGTGGAACCACATTGAGGCAGTAGGATTCAATCGAGCGAAGGCTCCGGTGAGAAGCTTCATCTTATTGAATTCTGCCTGTGAGGAAATTCGATCGATTTCATCGACAAGTTCCGATATTTCCACTTGGATTTGCTGACGATCTTCAGGTGTGTAAATGCCGTTGGCGGCCTGTACCGCGAGCACTCGAATTCGTTGCAGAATGTCGTGAGTTTCCTGGAGATATCCTTCAGCGGTTTGGATGAGCGACATGCCATCCTCTGTATTCCGCTCAGCCTGACGCAAACCCTGGATTTGAGAACGCATTTTCTCTGAGACTGCGAGTCCTGAGGCATCATCGCCTGCCCTATTGATTCGCAGACCAGAAGAAAGCTTTTCAATATCCCGGGTTATGCTCCAATCGTGGAATTTTAATGTCCGATGCGCAAAAATCGCGCTGACATTGTGGTTAATAATCATACTTTCCTCCTTGAATAAGTGCTTACTATCATCCGTGATAGTGACCAGACGTTTCGTTCGTCGTTTCAAATTTCGACATTTATTGAAAATGCACTAAATCGAAACAATTTAGATTATTTCAATTTATCGTCATTTATTTTAAAATATAAGCATTTTTTATACTTATTATATTAAATCGCAGTATTTTTTCAATGAAAAGGTGGGATACTATCCTTTTTCCCACCAAATCGGATGGAAAGTATTGCATAAAAACGCTTGAAAGATTCACGGCTACTCGATTGGGTGAGCTAATATCATACGTGCATTGCTGCGAGGGGTAAAAAAATTTTTATGACGCGCTATCGCGGACTAAAAAATCGACTCCTTAAGCCTTCGTATAAAAAAACGAAGGCATTTTCATATGAGTCATCGTTCGACATAGAAAATTACTTCGAACGGATTTCGTTGTGGGTGCGCGACTTTTACCACGAAAAGAAGCCTATCGTGTGGGGAATTGTCGTAGGCCTTTTTATTGCATTTGCAATTATAATATTCACGGACTTTCTCAAAGTTAAAAATTTAGCCACCTACACGCCCAGCGTGACTACAAAAATATATGACAAAAACGGCGAATTAGCTGCAGAACTTTTCCGACAAAAAAGGGAAATCGTTGAATATAAAAAAATTCCCCGTCAGCTCATTCAGGCATTTATTGCGATAGAAGACAACGAATTCTACGAACATTTCGGCATCAACATAAAAGGAATAGTGCGCGCATTCTTCATTAACATTTTTTCTGGCAGAATTCGCCAGGGCGGTAGCACCATCACCCAGCAGCTTGCAAAAATCCTTCTCACCTCGGGAGAGCGAAGCGTCTATCGAAAAATAAAAGAAGCGATAATCGCACTTATGATGGAATTCTATTATTCCAAAGATGAAATTATGTCGTTATATCTTAACCAAATATTCATGGGACACGGTGCGTATGGCGTTGAATCCGCCGCGCGATTTTATTTTCAAAAACACGTGTGGGAACTTAATCTCGCAGAATGTTCACTTCTTGCAGCAATTGTCTCAGCACCAAACCGATACTCTCCCATTCGGCACCCAAACGCCGCGATGGAACGCCATAAGATTGTTCTCGCAAAAATGGTTGAGCTCGGCTATTTAACAATTGAACAGGCAGAACATGCATACATTTCATTTTGGCCAGAATATTACAGTTTCTTAAGCAGCTTACCGCCTACATACAACGTATGGTCAACGCGCCTCGATCGATGTCCATGGTTCACTGAATACGTTCGACGCGAACTTGTAAAAAAATTTGGCGAAGAGGTGGTGTACGAACAAGGACTTGAAGTGTACACGACAATGGATTTGAAAAAGCAAATCGCCGCACAAGAAATTATGGCGGAAGCCATAAAACTTCAAACATCGGTCTCAAGCAAATTAGCAATACAGGACGATGACTATTTCATTGAAGAATTCACAGATCCTGTAGAACTGTACTCCTTGCTATTTAACGTGAATCCATTCCAAAAATCGGGATCAACAGAAAATCGCCGCATAAGCAGATATGTTCGACAATACCTGCTCGAAGAAATTGATCTGTTAAATTACGTGAGCGGTTTTAGCAACATCAGCGAGCTTTTTGATGATTTCCGTAAAAAGATTTTTGATGAGCGCGAATATCAAAACGTCGAAGGATGCCTTATTTCAATTGACCACCGTACGGGCTACATTGAAGCATTAGTAGGCGGAAGCGAATTTACTTCGCAAAATCAAATCAACCGCGCGTTGCAATCCCGCCGACAACCCGGTTCGGCAATCAAACCACTCCTTTTCGCAGCAGCAATAGAAACTGGCGAATACTCTCCTGCGACGCTTATGCTCGATTCACCAGTCATCTACACCGCAGGAGATGGAATAGAATGGGAACCAGAAAACTACACCAGTGAATTTAAAGGTTTTACGACTCTGCGCACTGCGCTCGAGCTTTCAATAAACGTGGTGGCAGTACGCCTCGCAGAAGCCATTGGAATCGATGCAGTATTAAACGGGTATTACAAGCTCTTAAACTTTACCACATCAGAAGACAAATCGAGAATCCCTCGCAATTTTTCAATTGCGATTGGTTCGTTCGATGTCACGCCATTTGAACTAGCTCGCGCTTATGCAATCATAGCCAATGGTGGAAACAACGTCATTCCATTCGCAATTCGCCAAGTAAAAGATCGTAACGGGAAGATATTGGAAAACACCGAAGCAGACATTCGCAAAACGTTGCAGGAAATGGAAACAAAAGGCACTTTAAGGATAATAAAACCAGAAACGGCACAAATCCTTATTAGCATGCTGCGTTCAGTCATCCAAAAAGGCACCGCGCGCGCAGCAGGGATTGGCAGGCCTGCAGCTGGCAAAACAGGTTCAACAAACAACTGGCGCGATGCCTGGTTTGTGGGATTTACCCCCCAGCTTACCACCTGCGTGTGGTTTGGATACGATACCCAGGGGCTCTCGTTAGGCATCGGCCAAGCTGCAGCGAGCGTGGCAGCTCCTGTATGGGCACGTTACATGAAGCGCGCGCTGGCAAACGAACCAGCGATGGATTTTCCCACCTACGCAGTTCTTGAAGAAATGGATGTATGTTCAAAATCGGGGCTTTTACCTACATCAAGCTGCCCAATGACCACAAAAGAGGTATTTCATCCAGGAACTACTCCTCAAAAATATTGCAATATTTGCCCAATGGCAGCGACAAAAGTACAAATGGCAGAAACTTCGCCCGATGCAAATATTTCCGAAATTCACCGCTCGGCAATACTCACTAACATTAAAAAGAAAGCAAAAAGCAATCAAACGGTTTTGGAAAATGTTGGAAAAGACCTTTTAAAGTAATGAATAAAACTTACGCAGAAAGCGAAAATCTGATTATCGTTTCCAAAACAAAATACTTAAAAACAGAATCTCCGATATCCGAAAGTGATATAGATGACGCATTCTTTGCACGTTTTTATACATTCATGCTTAATGATATTTTGTTTCGCCGATGCGTTTAATTGTCACTTATTGAAATTTGCTTGACACTTTAAAGATGTAAATTATATTTTGTCAAAAATTTTAAAACAAAAAAAATTATCAAAATATAAAAATTGCACCATTCGAAAGGAGGTTTGTGTATGGTGAAAGGGAAAAAGAGTAAAACAAAATCCATTCACAGTTCAACTAACCCACAAAAAAATACGAAAACAAATCGTGCAAAACCTTCCATAACAAAAGCCGCCACCGCTAATATTAAAAAGAAAGCTTCGTCAAGAAAACCTGTGGCAAAAAAAAATTCTCCTAGCGCACAAACGGCTATCGCAGAAACTAACATGCCCCCACGCTCAGAAACATCGAATACTTCTACAACGCAACCCAGCGAATGTGCGGTGAAAAAAGATGTCCCCAGGGGTGCTGACAAATATTCCATTGAAGTAATCGAAGGGCCAGAAAATCGCTATTTCATAATAAAAGTAAATAATTATCGCAATTTTTTTGCACTCGAGGAAATGCGGCAAATCGTTAAAGCCTGTCATCAAGCGGGAAATGAAAAAGAAGGGGTGCAACGGCTCTATCACTGGTTTAACCATTTCAGAAAGGACGTGCTCATTAATACAAAAATCGATGGTCCTCATGATCCCGCATTAAAAACAATATTCAACCATTTAGTGTCGACTTATACGGTCAAAGGAGCATGACTTATTGTAGATAGATGGTAGGCTATTGTTTACCATAATAAAATTCTGCCATCAAATACGGGACCATCGGCGCATGCGCGTTGATTACCCTGGACTGTTTCAACGGTACATCCTGCACACAATCCGATACCGCAGCCAAAATAGTTTTCAACTGAAACTTCTATTAACGCCCTGCTTTGCCGAAACATCTCTACCAGAGCAGCCATCATTGGCCTTGGACCGCAGGTATAAATTGCATCGTACGTTTTTTCCCCATATTTTCTCACACAATCCGTTGCGAAACCCTTTTCGCCACAGGAACCATCATCGGTCGTAATATGGAACACATCGACAAGCGTTTCGTATTTTTCTTTTAAAAACACCAAATCGGCATTTTGTGCGCCAAAGACATATTCAACCGACACTCCGTGCACTTTAAGGGCTTTTGCTAAATAATACAACGGCGCATTGCCCACTCCACCGCCCACAAGAAGTGCTCTCCCACTTTCTATGATCGTAAATCCTTTTCCCATCGGCGGCAACATATCGATCTTGCCAATCTGCGCATGGTTGCGAAGCCACGAGGTGCCCCTCCCCACCACTCGAACAACGATTTCGATGATCCCATCCGAATAATTATATACCGAAAAGGGCCTGCGAAGAAGGGGGTCATATGTAAATCCAATTTTAATATTCACAAACTGGCCGGGTTTTGCAACTGATTCTGATGTTATGCGCAACAGAAAGTGATCGCGTGCCACTTCGACAGGTTTTTCAATAAGGTATGCCACCGCCGTTTAACTCCCAAACAATTGAATCGCAATACAAGCGCAAAGAAGCTCCCATAATTGTTTTTGTAAACAACAAAACTCATTTTGTTTTCTCCTTGACATTTTTTTGAATTTGCAAGGTGATTATCGAAAAACTTAATTTTATAATAGGAGAACGCTATGAAAGGCAATCCCAAACTTATCGAAGTGCTTAATTCGCTTTTAGCAGACGAACTCACAGCGATCAACCAATACATGGTTCACTCCGAAATGTGCGATAACTGGGGCTATGAGAAGCTCCATAAACGTTTCGAAAAGCGAGCGATCGATGAAATGAAACACGCGGAAAAGCTCATCGGTCGAATCCTTTTTTTGGAAGGCACTCCTATCGTAAGCAATTTGAAAAAAATTACAATTGGTTCCGATGTGCCAAAACAACTCGAAGCTGATAGACTTGCAGAAGAAGATGCAATTAAAGCATACAACGATGCGATTAAACTTGCGGGCGATGTTGGAGATTTTGCAACCCGCGAAATTTTAGAATCCATTTTAAAAGATGAAGACCAACATATCGATGAAATCGAAATGCTGCTCGATCAAATAAACCAAATGACGCTCCCTCATTTTCTCACTATGCAAACTGGGGATTAATGCCTATAAAATTTAAATTATATTGAGTAAGAAACCCACATTTGTGGGTTTCTTATGTAATGATTTATTCTTCAAAAAGGGAAATCACATAGCGCGTAAGCTTGCTGGGTTCAATGCCAATGGGATCGATCGCTTCTAAAAGACCTGCACTTAAAAAGATAATCTGTGCGATGCGCGCAAGAAATGTCATATCGAAATCCCCACGGTTAATTGGGGGCAGCGATTTTCGATTTTCCTTCGTTTGGATGACAATCCGCTTGTACAGTTCAAGGTGATTCCTAAAAAACTTTTTAATTGGTTGGCGCATTTTTTCATCTTGCAGCCCATACAGCATTAGATTTACAAACACTTTTATATTTGCTTCATTAAGCACAAAGCGTTCAATTCCTAAAAGAGTTGAAAGAAAAAAACGGTCTTCTTCTAAATTAGGGTTGCTTACTATCTGTAAATGCTCTTCTTCAATTTGATTAAAAAAATCCTGAATGAGTTCCTCATAAAGCGATTCCTTCGTTGGGAAATAATACCGCAAACCTCCTTTTGAAATACCTGCCTCATCGGCCACATCTTGAATCGATACATAGGAATACGCATGTTTATCTAATTGCCGTTTCAGCGCCTCAATAATGAATTTCTTTTTTTTTGCTATTTTTTCCGGTTTTTTCATTAATTGTACCACCCCCGCAGCAAATGTTTATTTGATTTCGCGTTTATAATGAGTTTTTCGCAAAGTGACATAAAATAACGAAATCGCATCACAGAAATTTTTCGCTCTATTGCAGAATTGCACAACATATCTATCTAATTCCACATGTTTTTTGTTTAGATTTTGGTCAAGGCAAATTTACTGAATTTTCATTGGCCCGCAAAGCGAAGCTTCCATGTACTGTCGAAGATAGGGATTTCTTTGTTCGAGAAATGCACCTCTGTCGCCTTCAAAAACCTTATTCCCTTTGTAAATCATTATAAAGCTATCGGCAAAATCCGTATAGCGCTCGGGTTCGTATGTCACCACAATTACCGAACAGCCTTCCCGAAATATTCTCTTCCGCAGGCTTTGAAGGTACACCTGGGCATTTATCAGGCATTGGTTTTCAAGGGCATGCTCAAGAAGAATAATATCAGGATCAAGCGCAATAGCGCGCGCATAGGCAGTATTTAATGTCTCATACTTTAAAAGATCTACCGGTCTTAAATTTCTGCAATGGTGCAGTTTCAGTTCCTTTATAAGTTCATCGACTTTGCGCATCGCATCTTCTATGGATAATTGGGAGTGGTACCGAAGTGGCAATAGAATATTTTCTTCAACGGTCATGTTGTTAATAAGCCCATATCCCGATTGAAGATACCCAAGTCGGGTACGATAATTGTGCAACTCCACATAATCGAAATCCTTAATTGAACGACCGCGATAGTATATTGTCCCCTCAAAATCGCTAATTGAACCAACAATGAGAGGGCAAATGAGACTTATTCCTGAATCTTCAGGGCCAAAGATTACAAGGTTTTCGCTCTCTTTCAACGCAAACGAAAAATCAATTAAGGATATCGAATGACTTCCATAACAGGTTACAGAATCAAATTTCAATCGAATTTCTCTATCCATCACTTCAATCGCTTAAAAATAGAATAACGCTGACACTAACACATTAACTAAAAAAATAACAACCAGAGTTCTCACAACTGCTTTTGAAACAAAAATGGGAATCTGGAAATCGGATTCTGGTTTAAATCCATAATAACAACAGATCAATGGAATTAAAATTCCATACACCAAACTTTTAATAAGCGTGCCAAACAAGTCAATAAGTGTAAACGATTCCATAAGCGTTTGAAAAAAAATATCAAGTGGAATGTACACAGTGGTGATGGCAAGGAGATATCCACCAAAAAAACCAACAAGATCAAAAATAATAATTAATGAAAAAATCGAAATGATCGACGCAATGATGCGCGGAAAAACAATGTAGAGCACAGTATCGATCCCAAGCACTTCGAGCGCTTGAATTTCCTTCCGCTGTTTTTGCGTGGCGATCTCAGCCGCAATAGCCGAACCAGATCGGCTCACCACAATAAGCGCTGTGACAAGAGGACCAAGTTCCCGCGCAATGATGATTACCAAAAGATTGCCGACAAAACCTTCTATTCCAAACTTAGGGAAATTCTTCGTTGCTTGAATTATGATAGTACCGCCCAACAATAATGCAATTAAAATAATAAGGGGAAGCGCATCAAATCCTGTAAACCGGGTTTGATTTACTGCAATTGTGTAAATCGATCGGAAACGGAGATATCGGAACGATTGAAATGATTTAAAAATCGAGCCAATAAAACGAGCAAAATCCTTAATCCCCCGAAAAAAAAGATTAATTTTTTTAATGATGACATGAATAATTTTATCCATCATTCACCCGGTTCGACATATATTGGGACGTCATTTATATGCAAAATGGCTCTTGTAGCAAATATTACAACTCGCGTGGATTAAACTCTCATGCACAAGAAAAATATCAAGTATTTTTATTCAGATTATATTTGACAGACCATTGCACCGTTTCATTCATGTCTCATAATTCCTTGCGGTAATGAATTTCTATTTCAAAGAGTGACAATGAAAAATACAGTTGTGGTTATGCGCCTAAGTGGGATTGCCTGCATCATCGTTGGCATTTCGCTTTATCTCTATTCGCAACACCTTTCTCGTGTCTACTATTATACTGATCTTTTCCGCGGCACAATCATTTCATTATTTTCATCGACAAACAATTTAAAATCGCACAAGCCAAGCATTAAATATTATCGCGTTCCAACAAACATAGATGAAGGATTCACGCGCTTTGGTCATTTCCTTTTTTACATCACTTCAAAAGAAACCACAATGCGAGAAATCGCACAAAATACTATCTCGTACACATCGTTTTACACGACGAAAAGCGCACACGATGAAATTCAAAAAACAAACAGAATATTAACGAACACCATCCCAAAAAATACAATGTTGCTTATCCCGAACGCATTGCCCCCCTATGTGAAATCAATGCGCAATACTGCGTTGGCACAAATTCCAAAAACTATAGGGTTGTATTACAACGGTGAGATGATTGGAAAAGAAAACACTCTGAAACAGATCATCTCGTACAGATCGATTGGGGTAAATGCAATAGTATTCGACGCAAAGGATGTATCGGGAATCGTAAATTACAAAAGCTCTGTTCCACTTGTTCAAAAGTATAATCTCCACGAAAAAGCTCCAATTGGAAATGTGGATTTTCTCATTCGATTTCTCAAAGAACATGGAATATATCTCATTGCGCGGATTGCAGTATTTCGCGATCATCTCTTATATCAGAAGGTACCAGAGTTTGCCATACGCGAACGCGATGGTTCGATGTGGAATCATAATTCAAACGAACTGTGGTGCGATCCCACGCACAAAGGCGTGCAAGAATACGCGATTGCGCTTGCAGAAGAACTCGCTGAAAAAGGCGTTGATGAAATTCAATTCGACTATATTCGCTTTCCCACCATAGGGGGAACTTCGCGCGCTTCCTTTGCATTTCATAGCGGCAAAAAGAAAAAAGAAGAAATAATAGAAGAGTTCCTATGCCGTGCACACGAGGTACTTGCAAAAAAGAACGTACGGCTTTCGGTTGATCTGTTTGGCATCATTGCGTGGCAGAATGATGTGGACATCCAACGAATCGGTCAGCGAATTGAGCGGCTTGCCAAGTGTTGCGATGTCATCTCCCCAATGCTTTATCCCTCGCATTTTAACGAAGATTTCGATGGATTTAAAAAACCTGGAGATAACCCATACTATTTTATTATGGAAGGTACAAAAAAATTCATAGCTCAGGCAGGCAACACGCGTATTCGACCTTGGCTCCAAGCTTTTCGATGGGGTGTTTCGTGGTACAACGAAAAATACATTATTGACCAAATACGCGCATGCGATGATGCGGGTGCTTTCGGGTATCTTTTCTGGAATGCCGCCAACAACTACGATACGGTATTTGCGGCATTGCACTTGATTAAAAAAAGCGCACCGCGCAACAACGAAACTCAAAAGGAAAAAGTTGAAAAAAACGACCTCGCATCAGGAAAATCGCAATGAAAGAAAACGACAATAATTTTTTTCATGATTACGTACGCGTGTGGGATGATGGCGCAACGCGCGCCCCTGCGTTTATCACCGTAGGCCTCGAAGCGCTTTTGCCCGATTACTATGGGAATGTATTAGATGCACCACCCCCTTTCCCCGTACGCCCAGGCGAGCGCATTTTGGATTGCGGCTGCGGGTGGGGTCGTGTGCTTAAACCGGTGCTCGATCGCGGTGGGGATGCAGTAGGGTGCGATATTTCTCACAATATGCTCCGCGCAGCAAGGGATCACCTTTCAAAATACAATCACCATGCGAAACTGGTAAGGGGGGATGCAACAAATCTCCCGTTTGCCGATGAAAGCTTCGATACGGTTTACTGCTTGCTTGTGCTGCAACACCTTTCCAAAGATAATGGGATTGAAGTGTTGCGCGAGATTAGCCGCGTGCTTAAAAAAGGGGGTAAGGCATACATTCGAGTCCCATCGAGATTTTCTCCCGAAAACCTCCTCTTCGCGTTTTTGCAATTTATAAGCATCCATGTGTTTCGCCTTCACGATCCAATTCGAATGCGATTCTATCGCATTGGAGAAATCAAAAAAATTTGCCGCAAATTTTTTTCACACTGCGAAATCACTGCCCACGAATTTCGGCCACCTTGGAACTTTCATACACGAATTAGTTGGCATATCATCATCATACCTCGTTTCCTCCACAGACCGCTTCGACGGCTCTCCGACAAAATAGAAAAGCTTGCAAATGGCAAATTACCCTTTTTAAAACATTTTGGCGTGACGCTTATGATCCACCTTGTGAAATAAGTTCTTGTTATTAATCACACGATGAGCGATTGCTCATTTTTTGTCTGCACAATAAATGAGTTGACTGACATCCCACGAGTATGCGTATATTAAAATCGAAATTCCCAAATACCGTACGCGAATCGCAAAAACCATTTTCGCCATATGCACATCGCAGACCACAACCACACTTGCAAAAAAATTTCTGCATGGGTGCTTTTGCTTTTTATCGTCGGGATGCCTTCGAGAATTACATTTTCACAACAATTGCCAATTGGAAATAACGAAATGCAGTCGCAAATAATTGACGATGAACTCGTTGCGCTGTACAAGGAAATTTATAAAGGTAACTGGAATCACGCGTTGCGATTAGCCGAATCGTTACTCCCCCGCGCAAAAGACAAAATGGAATATGCTCTCACCCTTGCCCTTCTTGAAGTACATCAGCAAAACTATCAAAAAGCAATTTCAATGTTGGAAGCATTTCAGGGCAATCCTCTTATTAAAGAGCAAATCCAACAGCTCAAACGAGCTGAAAAATCAAAACAGTCGCTCATCAATATGTATGGGAAGCAACTCATCGCGCATTCACCATTTAGGGGAATTGAACGCGGCATATATCACCCCGATGCGCATACTGCAATTTTCGTACATAACGGCTTTTTATATTCGATGAATCAGCAAACCGGTCTCAAAACGCAGATCGCAAATATTGGCGATGGACAAATTTTTGGCGTTGCTGCGTCGCTTTTCCCGGAACTGTTTGCGGTATCCGTGTTTTGCGAAAGCCGCTATACAATAAAAGTGTTCTCAAAAACCGATGGTGAGCGCGCGCGCAAACTCGAAAAAGCAATCTTTTCATCAGCAAATGATGTTACCCCCTTTCTCAGTTTTGACGGCACTGTTTGCATTTTTTCCTCAGATAGGAAACCTTCTCGCGGTGGGTTTGATATTTTCATCACCACATATTCCAATGGCGAATGGTCGCCACCGCAAAATGCGGGTTCTCTTATAAACACGAAGGGAAACGAAATAAATCCATGGTTTCATGCCGATAGCGATACGTTATTTTTTGCATCAAACGGTCACAAAGGATTTGGGGGATACGACATTTACGCAATAACGCTTTCCTCGGGTACCGCTGCAAAAAACATTGGAATTCCGGTAAACGATTCGGCTGATCAGGCGATGCAGTTTTCTGTAAATCTTGGTGGAAACAAAATTGTGACACTCGCTAATGGCCTCATCGCAGAACGCCCAATTTTGTTTGCGATTGAGCCACTCCCTATGCGCGTTGTTTATGGAACCATTCGCATGGAAAGCGGTGATTTGAGCACACCAATAACTGTGAAAGTCGATTCTGACCGCGGACAAAGCGAAATATTGGAAAGCCTCCCTGATGGGCGATTTTCGATCTCTGTTCCATTTTTTGAAAATTGCACCGTAATGCCCATAGCCAAAGGTTATCTTTTACAAACTCGCGAATTCGAATCAGGAAAAGGAGCTCCCATTGAACAAATCGATTTTAATTTACCAAAAATTTATGCCGGCATGAAGATGAAATATACCATTCAGTTCGACACTGCCAGCGCAGAAATCCCCGAAAGGGAAAAAGGCAAGCTTAAAGAGCTCATTCGCATTTTACAGGACAATCCCCACATCAAATTCGAAATAAGCGGGCATTCAAGCGGTATAGGTACACCTGAAGCAGTTGATAAAATTGCAAAATTGCGAGTTGCAGCGGTAACGGATTATCTAATCGAAGGAAACATCAACCCCAACCGCCTTATAATCAAATCATATGGTGCTGAAAAAAAGATTACCGCACCCGATCCCGAAACCGCTGCGCAACTTTCGCGCCGCGTTGAAATAAACGTCGTTTCTTGGGACGATAGCCTTAATGCGTTATCAAAAGATCAAATCAAATTCCGATTAGCGGTAATTCGCAATGAACTGGAGAAACGCAGGGACATACATCTCGCATTGCCCGGCTATTTGCTCGCTGGCGCAGCGTTATGTTCATTCGCAACAGGTGGGTTTTATTCATACAAATGCGCTCAGATCAAAAGCGACTACGATAGCATTGTTGAAAGCTATCGTTCGATTTCATATGCATCGTGGAAAGTCCAACAGAGGGAACTATTCCAACAAAAACTAAACGATTTAGAGGAAGAGTATACCCGCTATCGAAAGTATGCACAGTATGCATATATTGCCGGTGGCACGCTTTCTGCAGGGGCCATCATATTGCTCGTAAGCGATTGGTTTAACCAAATTCGAATCGAAAAACTCGAACGCGATGCAGAGCAACTAAATAAAATTAGTTTTAATATACGCGTTCTTCCTTATGCGAGCGAATGTGCCATTACATTTCGATTTTAAAGAAAATGACATGAAACCATTGCATCGCGGTAAAATTTTCATTTTTAAGATGCTTTTCGCATATGCCTCGTTTTTCTGGTACGCATGCGATACCCTTGAAGAGGTAGAGCTTGCAAACGAACCACCCCCAACATATGTGAAACCATCTTTCCTCGACAATGGGAATGGCACTATCACGGATACGAGCACAAATGGCATCATGTGGGCAAAATGCGCATATGGGGAAGGCACCACCCTTTGCAGCGGAAATGCTGAAAAAATTCCTTACAATACCGCGCATTCTTTCTGCCAGAATCTTGCGCTGGCCGGTTATACCGACTGGCGTTTGCCTACCATTGCAGAGCTTGAAACCTTAAGCTTTCCCGATGCGGATTACACGTGGTTTAATAATTTCGGTGTATTAAAAAATGAATATTGGTTTTCTTCTGATCTCGAAAACGATGTATTTGTGTATTCCATTAAACTTTCAACAAGGGATATTTCTAAATCTGCAGTCGATTCAACCACAATTATGCGCTACGCGCGCTGCGCGCGCGCAGTAGAACCGTAAAGGATATGGCATACCATTATTTTATTACAAAATTAAAGCGAAATAAAGATTTTCCAACATAAAGGGAAATTGGTACAGAACATCGTATAAAGAATGCCAAAAATCCGAAAAGCAGGTTACAGTCAGTAAAAACTAATACAGCCACCACTCTTTTCGCTCATTATCCCATTCGCGTTCATCGGCTTCCCATAGCTTCGCGATATTTTGTAAGCTTTCGTGCTTCAGGATTGAATGCCGAATCGCATCGGTACCACAAAGCAAATCGAATGCAGGATGGAGCGAAGTAAATTCGTACACCCCATGCAAAAACTCCACGCGCTCTCCATACAAGTCGTATAAGGTTTTTACAAGCGCGATGCCCGTTAAAAAAGGTCGAAATTTTTTCCGATCGAGCACATGGATGAATACGCCCTGACATAATTCTCCCACATATTTGTGAAATGTTGGGCGAAATTCTACCGGCCGAAAATATACCCCAGGCAAATGCAAAGCGTTCAGCGTTTTGGCAAATTCATTTTTGTCAACAAACGGCGCACCAACTATTTGAAAAGGCGTTGTGGTTCCCCTTCCTTCTGAGATATTGGTTCCCTCCAAAAGGCAGCTCCCAGGATAGACTATGGCAGTTTCAATGGTGGGCATATTGGGCGATGGGGGAATCCACGGAATGCCAACATCATCGTAATAGCAATCTCTTCGCCAGCCTTTCATGGGTATCACTGTAAGCCCACAATTGATCTGCTTTCTTTTATGATACATCATCGCAATCTCTCCGCAGGTGAGGCCATGGCGAACAGGACAATCAAAGACTCCCACAAAGGAAGTGAAATTGTGGTTCAACAAAGGTCCTTCTATTTGCACGCCTCCAAGAGGATTGGGGCGATCTAAGACAACAAACTCAATATCGCAATCGCGAATTGTATGGAGAAAATATGCCATTGTGTTAAGATAGGTGTAGTACCGCGTTCCAATATCTTGAATATCGCACATGACGAGATCAATTCCTTGCAATGCCTCAACGCGAGGATAAAGCGTAGTTGCATTGTTGCCATATAAGCTAACGATTTCAATATTCCCGCATGCCGTTTCATGCACTGCTTTTTGGTCTTGCTCCACTGCAAAAAGGCCATGTTCGGGTGTAAAAATGCGCACAATATTCATCCCGGCTTTTTGAAGCGCATCCCAGCTATATTCCAAATCGGATGTGACGGAAGTATGATTGCACAAAAGACCTATATTCCGATGTTTATAGCGTTCAATATCAGTTAATAATACTTCTAAACCACTTATCGCCATTCGTTCTCCTCGTAGAAATGCATGAAAAATATTCTTGCGCTTTGCAATAACGTATGATGTGCATGCACCAACATTACTAAACACCAACATGCACGCGTGTAAAACTTATTTCACATATTTGGCACATATTGGGATAGCACTCGCAAAATCGCTGCTCATCGTTACAATCATAAATTTCTTGCAGTGCAATTTTTTTCAACCAAAAGACAATTCTCCATTAGAATTTCGTTTTGCAATCACTGGCAACACGTTTGCAGAATCGCCCTTTCGAGGAAAAAACGAGCTATTCGAAACGTTGGTAAAGCACCTCAACAGCGAAAATCCGATCTGGGTAATCCATTTGGGAGATATTGTGCATGGAGGGAAAAAGTGGATGGGGATTAGCGCACAGGATCTCGAACGCCAGTATCGCGATGTGAAAAATTGCGTATATAAGCTAAAACCGCTCCTTTTCACAGTCAAAGGAGAAAAAGACATGCTTGACGCATCATCTGACTACTATCTGCATTATATGGGGCGAAAATCGCACTACTCATTTAATTACGGACCAATTCATTGCATCGTACTCGACAACTGCGAAGAAGGAACACCTTCCATCTCGCAACTGCAAATCAATTGGCTCATGCGCGATCTTTGGCGTAACCGAAAAAAAGAAGCAATTTTCGTCTTTGCCCATTACCCTTTTTTCGATTTCGACGTCCCTTCAGGATTAACAAAAGACGAATGCATGCCCCCAAAGCTCGCGGAAGCGCTTCACAGTCTCTTTATCGCTTATCCAGTAAAAATGGTCATAAGCGGTCATCGTACCTCATTCAGTCGAACAGTAAAAGATGGCATTGAATACATTGTGGCAGGGTGCGAATTTAGTGCAATTCATCTTCCCGCGCAACAGCGAACAAAAAAAACTGCGCAATATTATGTTGTTGACTATCGCAATGGCATCATCACCATAATGCCGCGAAGTCTCGATTAACATCATCATTTTGAGGCAGGGCAATGCAGAGAGAAATTCTGTTTGATCGATTAGATGAATTCATTCGCGAGATGAAAGAACTGGGAATAACTAAAATCGCGTTTTCTGAAATTCAAGAGAAGCGCCCTCGTCAAATCAACGAAGAAATTTTACGTCTGGAGGATATGGTAAAGGTTTTCATTTTAGCATACAAACATTCAACAATTTTTAAGTGCATACTTGAAGGCATGGATCTCAATGAGCTTTACCGCAAATTAGAATCGGAAGGTTTTGAAATTACGAGAAGAAGTCGAAATATTACCTGAGGAACAACTTATGGAAAAAATTTTAAGCGTAAACAACTTGCAAGTAAGTTTCACGATGAACGGGTATCGGCTTCTTGCTGTACGCGGTGCATCTTTCGAATTGCACAAAGGCGAAACGCTTGGACTTGTTGGAGAATCGGGATGCGGGAAATCGGTCACGGCTTATTCAATTTTACGGCTCATTGATCCACCAGGTTGTATTGATGGCGGAGAAATAATATATGCAAATACCAATTTGCTCTCATTGGATGAAAAGGCAATGTATTCCATTCGCGGCAAAGAAATCAGCATGATTTTTCAGGAACCCATGACATCTCTTAATCCAGTTTTCCGAATAGGCTTTCAAATTGAAGAAGTATTGCGATTACATTTAAAAATGACAAAAAAGGAAGCGCGAGAACGCAGCATTGAACTGTTAAGGCTTGTGGGAATCCCATCACCAGAAAAACGTTGCGATAGCTATCCCCATGAACTTTCGGGCGGAATGCGCCAACGCGCGATGATTGCAATGGCCCTTGCGGCAAATCCTGCCATCCTCATTGCCGACGAACCAACCACTGCCCTCGATGTGACAATCCAGGCTCAAATACTCGACTTGCTCCTACAATTGCAACAACAGCGGCACATGTCCCTGCTTTTAATTACGCACGATTTGGGGATTGTCGCAAATGTCGCCGATCGCATTGCCATTATGTATGCAGGCGAAATTGTGGAAATTGCATCTTGTCATGATATTTTTAACAATCCTCTCCACCCGTACACAATTGGACTTTTCGAAGCATTGCCGCGACAAGGCGAAGTAAAAAAAAGAATGGCAACTATTCCCGGCACTGTTCCGACCATTACTTCAGAAATTCAGGGCTGTGCGTTTTACCCACGATGTTTTAAAGGAAGCGACGAATGCATGCATGAAAGCATTGCCCTGCACGAGATACAGCCCGCCCATTATGCGCGCTGCATAAAAGCGCAATAATGAAAGGAAATAAAGCCGACATTGCAGTTTAACAACAGAAATGAACGTTTTAATGAATGTAAAAATATGTACCACAAAAATCTCGCGAGCTATTATTAAAAATATCCTGAATTTACATTTTGCAAGACAATATTGAAGACTAAAATCCTTATCAATTTAATCTAAAAATTATACACACAAATTTTTAATAAAAATTTGACGTTTTCATCACAAATATTTACATTAATAAGCAGAAAACCGTATGGACGGTTTTTCGATAAAAGATAAAAGGGGGGTGGATTTATGAAAAAAACAATGTTCATCGCTTTTACAATCGTAACGGGACTATTTGCATTCAGCATTGTCGCAGAAGCAAAAACATACGATTTAGTTTTATTGCATGGACTTACAAACAAACACCAGTGGAGTGATGCATTTCTAAATCAAGTTGCCTCAATATGGGGTTCGGGTAACGTATATGTCATTTATACAAATGAATCAACACGTGTATGGACACGGAC
>JAOAAF010000145.1 GCA_026419015.1 Spirochaetota bacterium | reverse complement strand
ATTTTAGTGTGCTCGCCTGTGTCATTTTATTACTCTTAAACTGTAAAGTTATGGAATAAATCGATGCGTTCGCATGAGTTTTGAAGGAATGAGAGAATCCAACCTTTTTTGAGTTTGTGAAATAAATTTAATATTTGTTCCAATCATTTCTCCACTTTTTAGTATGTTTTTGCTGTATATTATTTAAAATAATGTAAACATAAGGGATTTATATGTTGACATAGATTATTTCTAAAAAAAGCTGTGGTAAAAGAATGCGGAATATCTTTAATGGATGGTTTTCTATGAATACTCATCATCCACTTCATCTTTTGCTCAATCCTTCGTCTATCGCCATTGTCGGTGCAAACAACAACCCAATGAAAATGGGTACCATGCACGCGCTAAGCATTTTGAAAGATGGATTTGCTGGAACTTTGTATCCTGTGCATCCACGTGAAAAAGAAGTATTAGGACTTGTTGCGTATCCCTCCGTTGAAAAATTGCCAGTTGTACCTGATTTAGCTATTTTGGTAGTTCCCTCAAGCGAAATTATTAATCTCGTGGAAGAATTTGGGAAGAGGGGAACACGTCGCATTATCATCATTACTGCCGGATTTCGCGAAACGGGCGATAAAGGAAAAGCTGAAGAAGAGCGATTAAAAGAAACAGCAGCTCGATATGGAATACGGTTTCTTGGCCCAAACTGTATGGGTGTTATCAACACTTCGATATCGTTGAATACTACTGTAATGACTCTTAACATGAAAGAAGGTCGATTGGGAATGGTTTCGCAAAGCGGAACATATATATCACAAACGCTTTCGTATTTGGCAAAACGCGGCATTCGTTTCAGCAAAGCAATTAGCGTTGGCAATAGCACTGACATATCGCTTACCGATGCACTTGAATATCTAGGAGATGATGAGGCGACAACGGCGATTGCACTATATATTGAAGGAATTGCAGAACCCAAACACTTTTTAGAAGTAGCAAAGCGAATCGTACCGAAAAAACCTATTGTGGCGCAATATGTGGGCGGATCAATTGCTGGTGCGCGCGCCAGCCAAAGCCATACGGGTGCTCTCGCAGCTTCTGATCATCTGTATGATGGCCTTTTTAAGCAAGCTGGGATAATTCGCGTGTATTCGGTCGAAGACCTTTACGGCCATGGATGGATGTTGGCAAGTCAACCCCGACTTAAGGGAAATCGGGTTGCGGTGCTCACGAATTCTGGGGGACCTGGATCTTCGATGGCGCACACCTGCGAAAAACAAGGATTTATCATCCCAGAATTTTCACCTCATCTTCGAAAAAAAATTGAACCCCTTGTACCACCACATGCTCCCTGTGGAAATCCTGTCGATATCACATTTAGCATGGATGTGGAAGTATTGAGCAGAAAAATTCCTGAAATTGTCATGGAAAGTGGCGAAGTGGATGCCGTGGTTCTTCACGGAACGATGAGATCGGGGTTTATTAAAGCAATCTATCCTCACATTGTTGATATGTTAAATGGAATTTCTCTTGAATCGATTCTCGATATGGTAAGAATTGATTTTTCGGCATCTGCCTCTTTGCCGAAAAAATATGGAATACCTATGGCAATATCATCATTTTTCGATTTTGAAGATGATTTCACCACTGCATACCATGCGCACGATGTGCCGGTGTACGATTCACCCGAAAAAGCTGCGATAGCTTTAGCATCACTTTTGCGATATCGTGAAATTTTGCAACGAGTTGAAAACAAAAATGATGTATTCCTAACAGAAAAACGGCAGTTTGCCGAATCCCTTTTAATTACCGCAAAACAACAGGGACAGACTGTTCTCGATGAATTTCACTCAAAGCGCATAATCGCGTCATATGGATTGCCAATCGCCGATGAAGTTCTCGTTTATGGCGAAGATGAACTGCAACGAGCAATTGAAACGATTGGCTTTCCGCTTGTGCTGAAAGCCTGTAGTCACACTATTCCGCATAAAACGGGAAAAGGTCTAATTTTTCTAAATGTAAATTCCACTGCTGAATGCCTTACTGCTTTCAGAAACATTCAAACGAATGCTGGTCAAAAAGTACCAGTGTTAGCGAGCAGGATGATCAAAGGAGAGCGCGAATTTATGGTGGGATTTCTTCGCCATGAGTTATTTGGCGGTGTGGTCCTTTTTGGCATTGGTGGAATTTTTGCA
Source organism: Spirochaetota bacterium (assembly GCA_026419015.1). Taxonomy (GTDB): domain Bacteria; phylum Spirochaetota; class UBA4802; order UBA4802; family JAGODF01; genus DYLV01. Next base: position 3,227 of record JAOAAF010000145.1, on the reverse strand, counting down.
GAAACGATTAACGATGTTACATTTCGCCTTGCCCCATTGAGTATCAGCGATGCGCGTTACATGATCGAAGATATAAAACATGCAGCGCTTTTGCAAAGTGTGCGCAATCTTCCGCACGTAGATGTAAATGCCCTGGCGAATATAATCGCAGTTGTCAGCAGTATTGGAGTAAATCATCCCCATATACAAGAAATCGATATTAATCCAATAATCATTGAAGGGGCATCGCCCGTAATTGTCGACGCGTTAATTGTCTTGAAATAAACTGTGCGATGAACAGTTTTCGCATGCGCGATGTGGGAGGACATAAGGATGTGTGATCTAATAAAGAAAAAAGCTTGAAAATTTGGATATTTATTAGTGATTTTTCATTCGTGATGGCGATTGTGAGAAAGAAAATACTCGTTTTTTCCCTATGTGCGATCATAGGTTCTCTAGTAGCATGTCCCCGGAAATTATCAGATGATACTGCCCGAATTCATTTTCTCATCGGAAATGTTGACGTTTTTTCTCAAGGGAAGAAAATAATTCCGATAGTTGGGGGTATTTTAATATCTCAAGATGAAATTAAAACTGCAGCAAAATCATCGTGCGATTTGCTGTTTTACGAATCCTTGCTGGTGCGTATTGGTGAAAACACAAAAGCATTGGTTGGAAAACTGGCGCATGAGGCGCGCACAGTGCTGGAAATTTCGAAGGGTAGAGCGGTCGGTGTTTTTACTCGTCTAGGAAAGGGAACAAACATACGAGTTAAAGGAACAACTGTTACAATTGCCGTGAGGGGCACTGTTTTTTCTCTTGAATGCGATGAAAAAAGTACAACGGTTTCTGTATTGCGCGGCGAAGCTGAAATGGAAATTGTAGGAGATGTTGGTGTAAAGAAATTCGCCATGCACTCCGATACGATTGCCACTGTGCATAAGGACATAATGGAAGATTTACTTTCGGATAAAAAGGTGCCAGCAATGCGAAAGCTTACAGACGCCGAAAAAGCGAAGATTATCGATGAACTCATTTCCATTCAACAACAAAGTATTCAGCTTTTGTCCCCTGAATTGAAAGAAGCGGCAAATGACGAAATAATTGCGATTTTGAAAGAGGAAAGCGAATCGCAAAAAAGAAAGCGAGAAAGGAATGCTGCAATGCGAAAAGCGGCAGAAGAGGCACGGAAAAAAGCCGAACTCGAAGAAGCGCTTCGAAAGAAAGAAGAGGAAGAAAAGCGCAAGATGGAAGAAGAAAGGCGTTTGAGAGAGGAAGAGATGCGAAAAGAAGAGGAAAAGCGAAAAAAAGAAGCAGAAGAAGCTGAAAAGAAAAAGAGGGAAGCCCGAAAGGCAGCGATAAAAAAACAGCAACTTCAACAGAAAACTGATAGAAGCGCCGATACATCTGGTAATTAAACATCGAGGTTGTGTAATATGTCATATACAATTGAGTCGCTGGGGGAATCAAAAATCGATTCCCCTTTAAAACAGCAATTTCGCGGTGTCCCAATGCCATTTGTTTCCGATAATGCCCGCGTGCTGGTAAATCCTGTAATCGATGGGTCTCACACAGTTTTAGATGTTAGTGAGGTACAGAGCTTTGAAATGGCTGGGCCACGCGAAAAAATTTTTTTTCATCCATCGGAAGTTCGCTGTGCGATAGTTACCTGTGGCGGTCTTTGTCCGGGAATTAATGATGTCATTCGCTCTATTGTGATGACTTCTTACTACCATTACGGCATTTCTTCCATCCTTGGAATTCGGTATGGCTATCAGGGCCTTCGCTATGAAAGTCCCTATGAACCTATGGAACTTACCCCTGAACTTGTGGAAGATATTCATTTAGATGGTGGTACCATTTTGGGTTCATCGCGCGGTGGTACTGAAAATATTGATGTAATTGTCGACGGCATTGAAAAGCTTGGTGTGAATATACTTTATACAATTGGTGGCGATGGAACTCAACGTGGAGCGCATCGCATATCTAAAACCGCTCATAAACGTGGTTTAAAACTCGCAGTTGTTGGCATTCCGAAAACTATCGACAACGATATAAGCTTTATTCAAAAATCATTCGGTTTTGAAACTGCTTTTTCGGAAGCAGTGAAAGCAATTGCGTCTGCCCATGTGGAAGCGAAAGGAGCACCGAATGGGATTGGATTGGTAAAACTTATGGGCCGCCACTCAGGGTTTATTGCCGCGAATGCGACATTAGCAATGAACGATGTCAATTTTGTGTTAGTGCCAGAAGTGCCTTTCGATTTAGAAGGCCCAAATGGTTTTTTAGCCCATTTAGAACAACGCATTTTAAAACGCCACCATGCAGTTGTATGCGTTGCAGAGGGTGCGGGACAAGATCTACTTGTGGGCGATAAAGAACTCGAACGGGATGCATCCGGAAATGTGAAACTTGAAGACATTGGTATTTACCTCCGGGATAAAATCATTGCGTATTTTGATGCGAGGAAGATCCCCATAAACCTAAAGTATATCGATCCAAGTTATATGATCCGTAGCGCTCCTGCAAATCCAAACGATTCTGTTTTTTGCAATCTGTTAGGTCAGAATGCTGTTCATGCTGCGATGGCAGGCAAAACTAATCTTTTAATTGGATTATGGAATAACATTTTTACTCATGTACCCATTGAACTTGCAATATCAAAACGAAAGCAAATTGATCCCAATTCAACTTTCTGGAGTAGCGTTTTGCAGGCGACGGGTCAGAGCCCGAATATGAAAAATTAAATGTACGATTTAAATAAAGCTGCTTGACTTTTATTCATAAAGGCATTAATTTATTATGCAGTTTAGTTATTTCACGGCGCCACAATATAGATGAAAAAATTATTTTGGAGGAGTGATATGAAAAAGGCAATTTTCATTATGGCTATTTTCATTTCAATGGTTTGTATTCTTCAGACTCGTGCAGATGCCGGGCAGTTCGGCGAACTCCTCATCGAACTAGAAACAAGCGTATTTTACTCGGCGCAGTCTGCTGAGTGGCGCAGCCGCCGTGATGCGTGGATTGTTGACGTGCGAGCGGCGGGAGATAATGTTTCCCAATTGAAACGCTTGCTCATTGAATTTGAAACTCATTTGAATTATAATGCACAATCGCCACTGTGGCGCAATCGGCGGGCACAGTGGTTGCGCGATGTCAACAATGCGCAAACAATCAGAGACCTCGCTCAACAAATGATAATATGCGAAACCGCAATAAATTATTCAGCACAGGCAGCTGCGTGG
>JAOAAF010000144.1 GCA_026419015.1 Spirochaetota bacterium | reverse complement strand
TGTTGATAGCGTTGGCGCATGTGTAGGGATGAAGGGTATGCGAATTCAAGCTATTGTACGAGAACTTGAGGGTGAGAAGGTGGATGTTATAGAGTATTCGCCCGATAAGACGATAATGGCAGCAAATGCACTCACGCCAGCTCGTGTACGAGAGGTTATAGAAAAGCCCGATGGGGGTGTCATCGCGGTAGTTGAGAAGGATCAGTATAATCTTGCGGTTGGGAAAAATGGTCACAATGCGAAGCTCGCAACGCGATTGTGTGGATTCGATATTGATATTAAGACTGAAGAACAATATAGAGAATTTTTAAGTTCGAGCGAATCGAGAGCTCTTGTTGAACAACTCTTTGCGAAAAAAGATATTGAAGAAACACCTCTTGAAGAGCTTAAACTTGAACCGCGCATTATTAAGCTTTTAGAGGCAGGCGGTATTTTCTCTGTTGAGGATTTAGTTGAGCGTTCTTATGAAGATTTAATTAAAATAGATGGAATTGGCGAGAAAACTGCGAAGAAAATTCTTGAAATTGTATATGAAAGAGTTGATTTGGGTGAAGATGACATCGATGAAGGCGCCGAGGAAGAAAATGGATCAACTAAAGAATAATATTTAAAGAGCAACATCACGCAACAGAGGAGCGATGAAGAATATAAATTATAATATGTAAGCAAGTAGCCGTAAAAGGCGTTGAATATTAGCAGATAGTATAAGGAAATACATGAAAGCTATTGAGATTGCACAGAATAATCATGTCGCGTTTGATGATATTCTCATCATCTGCAAGGAATTGAATATCCCCTGCACGGATGAAAATTCAGAAATCAATGACAATGATAAATTTTTAATCGAAAAGCGGATCGAGACTCTTAAGGCGCAAAAAATTAAAGAAACGCAAGAGCTTATTAGAAGAAGTGCGGAAGCGCGAGAACAAGAAGGGAAAAAAATTCGTTTGAAGCGCAAGGTCCATGTCTCGAAAGAACTTATCAAGAGCAAAATCGCAGAAGAGCATAAGCAAGAAGAAGTTACGGATGATGTCAGTAAAAGGGGAGAGCAAGGTGCAGCCGAATTGAAAAATAAGGAAACTGGAAAACTGCATGAAGATTCTTGGAAAAAGAGTAGTGACATAAGAGAGATTGCGCATGAGAAAAAAGAAGAGAGAAGGGAGATTCATAAAGATGATGCTGTTCACAGAAGGGGAAAATTTGAAAAGTCAGAAAAGTTAAAAGATGAGAAGCATCTAAAAGATGAAAAGAAAGAAGAGAGCGAAAAGATTGTTCAAACCAGAGATTTGCGGGAACTTTTTAAGCCACGAAGGGAGCAACCGCCAATTACAATAGGAATAGAAAAACAAAAGGGAGCGGATATTTTAAGTGCGAAAGAAAGCGTCGGGAAAAGAAAAAAATCATTAAAAGATAAAGAAAAGGATAAGAAATATAAAAAGGATAAAGAAAAATTAATAGAAGAAAAGGATATCATTATTCGGAAAAAGAAAGTTCAACAAGAACGACCTGCTGAATCTTCAATACCGAAGAAAATCGATATTACAGAAAACATAAGTGTAGGCGAATTGGCAAAAAAAATGAACATAAAGGCAAGCGATCTCATCGCGAAGTTGATGAAGCTTGGTATGATGGCGACTATAAATCAGGTAATCGATGCAGAAACGGCTGAAATTTTGGCGTCGGAATATGGGACGGAAGTGAACGTTGTTTCGCTTTTCCAAGAAACGATTATTGTGAAAGAGGAAGAAGATCGGCCTGAAGATTATGTATCGCGACCCCCAATCGTTACGGTGATGGGGCATGTCGATCATGGGAAAACGAAGCTTCTCGATGCGATTCGAAAAACAAATGTTGTTGAAGGTGAGTATGGGGGTATAACGCAGCACATTGGCGCGTATATGGTTCGCATTAACGATCAACCAATTACTTTTCTTGATACCCCTGGTCATGAAGCGTTTACTACCATGCGTGCGCGCGGCGCTGCGATTACAGATATAGTCGTGCTTGTTGTGGCAGCTGATGATGGTGTAAAACCACAAACTGTCGAAGCGATAAACCATGCGAAAGATGCAAATGTTCCCATTGTGGTGGCAATTAATAAAATCGATTTGCCGAATGCAAATCCAGAAAGAGTCAGAAATGAGCTTGCAAATTATGGGTTGATCCCAGAGGAGTGGGGTGGAAATACTCTGTATGCAGAAATAAGCGCGAAAAATAATACCAACATAGATAAACTTTTAGAACAAATCCTCCTTCAAGCTGAACTTTTGAATTTGAAGGCTAATCCAAAGTTGATGGCCAAAGGGAAGGTCATCGAAGCGAAACTCGATGCAGGCCGTGGACCTGTTGCGACTGTTATTATCGAAAATGGAACGCTGCGTGTGGGCGACCCACTTGTCATCGGTGTCCATTATGGGAAGGTGCGTGCAATGTTTGATGATCAAGGGAGGCCAGTAAAAGAAGCAACGCCTTCTATGCCGGTTGAAATATTGGGCATTTCAAATGTGCCATCAGCTGGTGATCCTTTTGAAGTAGTTGAATCTGAAAAATATGCAAAGCAAATATCTCAAAAGCGGATGGAACTTCTGAGGCTTGAGTCAGCGAAAAAGGTGAGAAAGGTAACTCTCGAAGCTCTGAATGAAATGATACGGGAAGGCGAAGTGCAGGAATTGCGCGTAATAATAAAAGCAGATGTGGATGGGTCAGCACAAGCTCTGAGGGAGGCATTAGAAAAATTGTCAACCGATGAAGTGCGCGTAAAGGTGATTCATTCCGGTACTGGTGGTATTAATGAATCGGATGTGATGCTTGCTTCTGCTTCGAATGCAATAATAATTGGCTATCACGTTCGCCCTTCTGCAAGAGTATTGGATTTAGCAGAACGAGAACGAATTTCAATAAAATTTTACAATATTATCTTTGAAGTGACCAACGATATTAAGGCGGCGATGGAGGGGATGCTTTCGCCTGAATTTAAAGAAGAAATTACCGGGAGTGGTGAAGTAAAGCAGGTATTCAAAATTGGAAAAGTGGGCACTGTCGCCGGGTGTATTATTTCCTCAGGGAAAATTGAAAGATCGAATAAACTGCGGTTAATTCGCGATGGGATAGTTGTCTATGATGGTGCAATTAAAACGCTCAAGCGCTTTAAAGATGAAGTTTCCTCCGTCGATGCTGGGCAAGAATGCGGGATATTGCTCGATGGGTTCAACGATATTAAAGAAGGAGACTCATTCGAGACGTATCGAGTAGTTCAGATCGCAAAGAAACTATAAGTAATCGTTTAATGCAAAAATGGCAGGGTTTAGAAAAGAACGGCTTGAACATGAAATGAGAAAAGTAATCGCTGAAGCTTTTTTAAGGGAAATAAAAGATCCCCGAATTGGATTTATTACCGTCACCAGCGTCAAACTTAACAAAGATTTAACCATTGCTGATGTGGGTATTTCGGTAATGGGAGACGAAAAAGAGAAGAAGTTGACATTAGCGGGTGCTGAATCGGCAGCTGGGTATATTCAACGGTTGGTGGGGAAAGCAATAAAGCTTCGTGTTACCCCCAAAATTAGATTTTTTTTGGATACCTCAATTGAGGAAGGGGTACGAATGGTAAACATCATCGAGGATCTTAAAAAAGATTCGTAAAAGGGTTGTGGCCATCCATCATTTTAATAATGCAGTGTTGTTAATTGATAAACCACCAGGAATTACTTCTAATGATGTGCTTGCGCAAGTGCGAAAAATTACAGAACAGAAAAAAATTGGACATGCAGGAACGCTGGATAAATTTGCAACAGGCCTTTTGATAGTTGGAACTGGAGCTGCAACGAAAATATTGAAATACATTATTGGCTCGAGCAAACAATATGAAGCGATGATTCGATTGGGAGTTTTAACTGATACACTCGATCCTGAAGGTTCCATTGTAGAAGTAAAGGCAGTTCCAGAACTTTGTGAGGAACGGATCGCGCTTATTCAGAAAAATTTTTTGGGTAGTATAAAACAAATACCTCCGGTATATTCTGCGGTAAAAATTAGGGGAAAACGCGCTTCGGATCTTACGCGCCGTGGGATTAAAGTCGAAATCAAAGAAAGGGAAATTGAAATTAAAGATCTTGTGATAAAAAAAAGCGAGGAGAAGCCATCTCATTTATATATGAAAGTGCACTGTTCTCGTGGCACGTATATTCGGGCATTAGCACGAGATGTAGCACAGTCCCTTGGTACTGTTGGTCACCTTGTGTGTTTGCGTCGTACAAAAGTTGGTCATTTTAATGTAACAGAGGCAATTTCGTTAGAAGAATTGAGAGAATATTGTAATGGGGTAAGCAGTGTTCAAAAAAATTGGCTTCTTACACCGTATGAATCATTGCAGGGATTAGGCATAATGCGCTTAACGGATTCGGGTTTGCACAAAGCGGTAAATGGTTCTTTTTTTTCGCCTTCGGAGATACAAAATGTAATTCCGGGGATGGCTGATCTTTTCATGATTTTAGATGAAAATAAAAAACTGGTTGCAATTGTTAAATGCAATTTTGGAAAATGGTCATTACGTTATTTAGACGTGTTTCCTGATCCGATATAGCCAAGGGATATATTTGGCTGAAAAACTCGGGGTAGAAACCAATGCAGCATGGTCTGCATAATTTATTATAAATTAAGGAGTGAAATCGTGTTACAACCAAAGAGTGAAGTGATTAGCAAATTCAGAAGGCATGAAAAAGATACTGGTTCGCCAGAAGTTCAAATTGCCCTTTTGACGAATAGGATAAATCATCTCACAGAGCATTTTAAGGTGCATAACAAAGATTACCATTCGAGAACGGGTTTATTAAAATTAGTCGGTCAGAGAAGAAGGCTTTTAACTTATTTGAAACAGAAGGATTTTAATAAGTATCGAGAAATAATTCAATCGCTCGGGTTGCGCAGATAGTCGCATAATCCTGTGTATAAGCCGATAGGTTTATGCGCGCCTTCGGCAATTTTTTTAGGAAAAGGTGAATTCTATGAGTTCAGAAATTCAAGTGGAAGTAGGTTCGACAACATTAATGTTTAATACGGGATATCTTGCAAAACAAGCCGACGGTGCGGTTGCTGTTTCGTGTGGTGAAACGATAGTATTTTCGAGTGTCGTTGCTTCGCGGGAAGTAGAGGAAGGGCAGGATTTTTTCCCTTTAACTGTTGACTACCGTGAAAAGTATTATGCTGCAGGGCGCTTTCCAGGAGGATATATTAAGCGCGAAGGAAGACCGAGCGATAAAGAGGTTCTCACGAGCAGATTGGTGGATAGGCCTATTCGTCCACTCTTTCCAAAAGATTTTGTTAATGAAGTTCAAATAATAATTTATGTATTATCTGCCGATTCAGAGACACAACCTGATGTCTTGGCAATAAATGCAGCATCGGCATCGCTTGCAATATCGGGTTTACCTTTTAAAGGACCAGTGGGAGCAGTTCGAGTTGGTCGCATAGCTGGCAATTGGATAGTTAATCCTACATACTCTGAAACGGAAAAAAGCGATCTCGATTTAGTAGTCGCAGGGACAGAAAGAGCTGTTACCATGATTGAAGGAAAAGCAAACAATCTTTCAGAAAAAGATATGATCGATGCGGTTGAGTTTGCACATGAATACATTAAAAAAATATGCAGGGCAATTAAGGAGT
>JAOAAF010000143.1:366-6137 GCA_026419015.1 Spirochaetota bacterium | reverse complement strand
ATACAATAACGGCGCGGATGCACTTCTTTTCTGGGAAGATTGGCGAACGCCGTTTGAAGGAGTAAATATATTATATAACTCGATTACATCGTTTGGACCATAATTATTTCCTTAAATTATTAATTTTAATAAATTAATTTTGTAAAATCGGTTCAATTACACTCGCGCCTTTCATTTTAATTTTATCCAATTATCTAAAATCAAAATATTCCCGATGAAAGACGATAGGAAATCGCTCCTTCTTGAAAAATTTTAGTCCGTAAACAGGTAAACGAATGTTGTTTTGATTTTTATTCGCTCAATAATGTCTCTAAGTTGGGTGGTATTCCCCACCAAATCCTGAACGTTGTAATATTTTCTATACATTTTTCGATAAATGCATAGCATAAATATGGATAATTATCCGCCAATTCATCATAACCATCGCTTAAATATTCAGATACAACTTCTGACAGATAATTAAATACTGCAATAGCTATTGACAGAGAAATGGATCGCGAAAAAAATTTCCTCACATCCTGAAAATAATCGTATTCGCGGGCTAAAAATTTCACTTTTACCCTCTGTTTTACAATTGGAATTTTTGTCTCTTTTTCAAACCTTTTTTGATATTCAATCTGTTGATTATTGCGCAAATATTTTTTATAATCCCTTAGCATCTTTCTAAGACACCGAGCAATTAACTCTTCTCTTTTCCTTTTTGTTTTAGTTTGAGCATCATCCAAAAGTGTTAAAACCTCTTTGCGCATCACATAGGTTGTTCTAATTTGCATCATAAATAAACCTCCCAAAATCAGTATCTACAAATTAATACGATTAAAATGTAAAAAATAGAAAAAAATAAAACAGTTTTTTTATTGATAAATTTTGTATTATATGTTATTTATTGACATGTTTAATAAATAAAAAATTATGAAGTTTCCATATACACACTTTTTATTTTCTGTACTTTTTGCGATATTTTTTGCATGCGCGCAAAATGACGCGCGCGAATTGTATTTATCCGGAATGGAAAAACTGAAGGCAGGAAATCATCGCGATGCAATTGACGATTTCACCTCTGCGCTCAATCGAGATCCAAAGATGATCGATGCGCTTAACAATCGTGGGAATGCGAAATTAGCCACGGGCGATTATCTGGGTGCAATTGCAGACTTCTCGCGTGCAATTGAAATCGATCCGAATTACTTCAAAGCCTATAATAACAGAGGTACTGTTTATAATGAATTGGGAAATCTGAAAAGCGCTATTGAAGATTATACAAGAGCAATAGAACTAAATCCAAAATATTCAGATGCATTTTACAACAGAGGGCTAGCAAAATTTCGAATTGGCGATACCGATGGTGCTATCGCTGACTTTTCTGCAACGATTACCATAAATGGTTGCGACGCCGATGCTTACAACGCGAGAGGTATGGCTTATGGAAAGCGCAAAAACTATATCGCGGCAAAAAACGATTTTCATGCTGCAATTAAATGTAATTTTCACCATGCCATGGCGCATTTTAATTTAGGGAGCATTTTTAACATTGAAGGGAAACTACATCATGCGTGCGATGAGATGAAAATTGCTGCAAAATTAGGAGATAACGATGCTCAAAAATTTTTAAATTCACATTGCAAGCGATGAGGAAATTGCCTATGCTTTCCTTCATTGTCGAAGAAAGAAAAAACATTGCTATCATACACATCAAAGGAGAACTTTTTCAAGAAAAATTATCAGAACTAGAAAAGGTATGGGCAGAGCAAATTGAGAAAGAAGTTGCAACAATAGCAATCGATTGTGCCGAACTCACATTTATCGATTCACCAACAATTGGCGCATTAGTTAAATTTTTCAACGAGGCAATGGTTAGAGGGAAAAAACTAATATTTTATGAATTAAATCCACCAATAAAGGCGCTCTTCAATAGCGCGCGTTTGGAAAGATTTTTCCCAATATTTACTAAAGAAAAGTTTGAAAAAGAATTTTTAGAGGTGCAGTGATGTTATCAATTAGCACAGAAACTAAAAATAATATTATAATTATTCACTTAAAAGGAGAGCTTGATATAAATAGCACGCACGATTTCAAAACAGCAACTTCCTCAAAATTAGCAATACGGCCTTCTACAATTGCCTTAAATATGTCAGGATTAAATTACATCGATTCGTCTGGCATAGGAGCATTAGTAAAATTAAACAAAGATACTCATGCTGCAGGAATTCACCTTATTCTTTTCGATTTAGAAGAAGGAATTCGCAACATGTTCAAACTCTCTCGGCTTGAAACAATCTTTACTATTTTAACAGGTGCAGAATTCTTTGAAAGGTATCTTTCTTCGAAATAAATCATTTCCATGAAATTTCTATATAATACCTAATTCTTTTTCTCCAAACACTTGGGCGGAAAATTTTTCAATCTTTGTATCTTTCCATTTCCACGCATCGCCAGGAAGGCCTGCTTTATAACAGGTATGTTCCAAAAATTGTTCTCTGTTCCAACCATATTCGGTCGCCACTTGCGGAAGTAGAAGACCTTGTCGGTATCCATTTGAAATAATCAACCCATCGCGCCCAACTTCAATTTCGTCAATTTTCTCAACCTTTTGTATTGGGGTGAGTACGCTAATTTCAATATCAATATCATTAAATTCATCATTGCGAAGTGGAGGGAATCGCGGATCTTTAAATGCAGACGCAATCGCCATATCGATAATTGTTTCAGGTAATGTTTTCACACCTACGATGTATCCGATACAACCGCGAAGTTTTCCTTTTTTGTGGATGGTCACAAATGCACCACACTTTTCTTTAAACACCTCATCAGTAAATTTCCCCATCGCATTTACTGACGGAGGTGGTAATTTTTCAAGCGCATTCTTTATTGTCAATCGTGCCAAAGTGAGAAGATTTTTTTGTTGTTCAACGGTAAGCTTTTTCACAGATTGCTCCTTATTTCACAAACGCTGCAGATAAATAACCAACTACCTGATCTTTCCCCCCCGCGGTATCTCCCGAGGTAGCATACTGTAAAATTTTTACCTCTTTCGCACCTAACCCTTTCGATGCAATCATACCAGTTAAAACTGCACCCTCACCGCATGCCTGTGCTCTCCCTGACGAAAGCAATTCGAATAAATCGTTTTCATCAAATGTTTCAAGCGTTTTGATGAATTCCGCATCGATCGCACGCGCTTTTTGATAAGAAAAATAATGCGAAAGATCTGTTGAGAGCACCATCACATAAGAATCGAAATTTTTTAACACTGAAACTAATGACTGCGCAATTGTTGCACATTTATCCAATTCAGTGCATCCAATGATGATTGGTATTAACTTAAAATTTTTTAACACGCGTTGTAAAAAAGGAATCTGTACTTCCAAGGAATGCTCTGCTTCATCTATTCGTTGTAAAAACGTAAATTGCTTTTCGGCCAATAATTGTTGACACACCTCCTTATCGACTTCAACTTCACCAAGCGGGGTTACATACACACCTTCTGGCATTACGCTTGCACCATCAAACCTTGCACGATGTGACGGTGCCAGTACCACCGCACGTTCAATTGGTCTATCTTGCAATTGTTTATATGCGAATGCCGCGACAGGACCAGAATACACATACCCCGCATGTGGAACAACTAAAGCAACAATTTCATTTTCCAATTGTTTTCCTTTTACTTCTTCTAAGTATGCATCTATTTCACGGCGCAATTTATCAGCATTCGATGGATAAAACGCACCTGCAACGGATGGCTCTCGTCTATACATATGCTCTTCCTAAATTATTAAATCTCTCACTAATTTAAAGATACTGCAAATGTAAACGCATGTCAAATTGTTAATTGCAACAATTTAACACCTCTATCAACCTATTTGATGAATATTTCGTAAAATCTTCTCACCTTACCGTTTACGCATAATTAAATAAATTTTCTTCGTTGTCATCAGTTTTTCGAATAAAATACGATTAACGATTTGAATTTACGGCAGAAATTTTTCACCTTTGCATTCTATTCCCTTTTCAACACAATCGAGAATTCTCGATGCCACTTCTTGTTTCGATAAAAGAGGTAGTTCATATCGATCACCCCAACGAGTAAATATCGTCACAATATTCGTGTCCACACCAAACCCTGCATCTGGTTTTCCCACATCATTTACACAAATTATATCGAGATCTTTCTCGCGCATTTTATTTTTTGCATAATTTTCAATGTCATTGGTTTCTGCAGCAAATCCAACCAAAAATATGTTGCGCAATGGAAATTGAGTAGATCGTATTTCCGCAACTGTTTTTAAGATATCGGGATTTTTTACGAAGCGTACAATTAATTCATCTTCTTTCTTTTTTATTTTTGTAAGCGATTTCTCAGCAGGGCGATAATCTGCAGGAGCTGCTGCCATAATGAGCACTGAATCGGGAGTCAATTCCACTAAAACGGCGTCCAGCATTTCCCGTGTCGATTCTACTGCAACAGTTCGATATTCTATCCCCGCTAAAAGCGATTTGTGCATTGGTCCATGGATGAATACAATCTCCCGTGCTCTTTTGAACGATTCATCCGCAAGAGCTTTGCCCATTTTTCCACTCGAGCGGTTCGAGATAAAACGAACCGGATCGAGAAATTCATACGTCGGTCCTCCGGTGACAATGACTTTCTTATCGCTCAATGGCATTGAGCCACCTCATGAAAATTATGAAACGTTTTAAAATTCTCATATACCTCATTGACTTTAGAACAAATATTTTTTTACCTTTCAATTTTCACTTCGGATTTATTGCACATCAATTTTTAATGTTATCGCTGCATCCCGTATGCTGTTTTAGGGAAATTACGAACAAAATCCTCTCACATTTTTTCCATAAGGTCAGCCTTTTTAAGTATAAATACCCGCAATACTCCCTGTTATTATCTCAATAATTTGCAATCATGTCTACGAATACATTGCGTCAAGAAAATATTTTATGGGAAAGGAAAATTTGCTTTTCGATTCATGCGTTTCCAGTACAATCGATACCATGCGGGTACTTCATTTTTCGTATTCTCAGCTTTTTTCTTTATTAAATCAACAAATTCATTCTGTCGATCAATAAAGGTTCGCCGATACTTTTGGCACAGTTTTTGTGCATTTTTTATAAGTCCTTTTTGCCATGTTTCTTCAAACTCAGCGAACATCTTCTCTTCCATGACATCGCGCTCTGTTTGCACAAATGGAGAAAGGGTCGCATAATTCAATATGATACGGCGATGTATTTCTTCCCCTTTCCACCATAGGGTTGCGGGATCGTACAAACCTTTCGCATTTCCGTACAGATCTATTGTTCCATCATTTCCTATTACCTCCATTGTTGTTGAATTGAATTTCTTTTGCCCTTCTGTGAGAATATGAGGTTTAAAAAAAGAAACGCATGGAGCTGCGGTAGCAGTAAAATAAACAAGGGGGGGGAGTTTTTTTCGCAGTACCGCCACCATTGAACCAGTTGTTTGCGATGATATAAGTCCACCGGCGTGCATACAAATTCTCTCCATTGGAGCTGATCCTGGTGTGAAGGGTTCAGGCATGTTGTGATTTCGCAACAAGTTGCACATGTCTTTTACTGTAATTTTCTTTTGCCCAATTGCGATGAGCGATGCAGTACAGGCTTGCCGTACCTTTCCTTTAGCAAAGTGAGTAAATAGAAAATCGCTAAAATCTCTGGAAAAATTCATTGGAATATTTTTTTTCGTATATTTTCTAGTACGCGCATACGTTTCCAATGCTGGCGATGACATATTGTAATCT
>JAOAAF010000143.1:0-356 GCA_026419015.1 Spirochaetota bacterium | reverse complement strand
GATGCTTGCCGTCGTTATCACTTTCTTTGCTACCCAATGTTTCCCTGCAGTTTCTAAAATGAAGGCTTCACCATAATCGGCTATTAAATATGAATTATGATAGAATAATGTACTTTCATACCCGCAATTTCCACCCTGACCGTACATTTCTATCAGTTCTGTTATTACCGAAATAGCTGCTCTCGCAGTTGCTGCGCGCTCAAGTGCAAGCCGAAGTAAGTCCATACCTGTAAGACCTGTTTTATTATACGGTTCTTTCGTGAAAACGGCTTCATTTCCAATTGCAACGCCCTTTTCATTAACCCCCATTTCCGCACCCCACATCCAAAACGGGCGCGATAGTAAACATGCATATG
>JAOAAF010000142.1 GCA_026419015.1 Spirochaetota bacterium | reverse complement strand
CCGTATACACTATGCTTGAATAATGTTCTTCAAGGTACAAAAAGATTTCTGGAGAAAGCACCGCAACTCCTGTATATATGTACTCCGATTTGCTATTTGTCTTTAAAAAATTTTTAAAATCGATCACTTTCCCATCCCTCACTGCCACTTTCGCAATTTCAGAAGCATTTGGATGTTTATATAACACAACCGTTGCGCGCGAATTCAATTTTCTATGATATTGTAGTAGCGCTTCTACATCCAAATTCATAATTACATCGCTATTCAGAAGTAGAAATTCTTCATCGCCGATGAGTTTTTCGCATTTTTTTAATCCCCCACCTGTCCCCAATATCATCGGCTCTCGCGAAAATGTGACAGTAAAAACATGTAAATAGTTATAAAAAAAACGTTCTATTTCGTCGGGCAAATGGTGAAGGTTGCATATCACGTGGCGTATACCTGCTTTCTTTGCCAATGCCAGCGACCATTCAATTGCTGGCCTATTTAACACAGGGACCAACGGTTTTGGAATTGTGGCCGTGATCGGTCGTAATCGTTCCCCAAAACCAGCTGCAAAGATAAAAGTTTTCATGAACATCCTTCGATGCAGTTAATCAATATGCGCGCAACTGGGGAAACAGGTGTATCTTGCTGCGCATATTTTTTAAGATATTCAAGAGTTATCTCAACATATGGCCGATAGCGATGGTTTCCTCTTTGAACAATTTGAAATCCGAATGTTCCCAATGCCTTCACATTTCGCTGAAATGCCGATAACGAAAATAAATATTCAAATTCATCACGGCTCATGCGATGTATTTCCATCTCTCTTGAATAAAAGAAATAGTAATCTTTCAAATGCCCATACACATCTTCGGGGAGAAGAACATACGAATCGCGCAGAAGCGAAACAACATCGTATAACGGCAAACCCATGCGAGCATCTTGAAAATCAATTAAAAAAAATCCTTTCGGGGTTACTAAAACATTTCGCGAATGAAAATCACGATGGCAAAGGACAAAAAATTCCCTTCGCTGAAGTTTGTGTGCAATTGCATAAAAGTGAGAAACCAGCTCTTTTTTCATCTGTTCGGGACAGCTCACGCGAAAATACTTTTCGAATGCATTATCGAGAAAAAAATTGAATTCAAACATAAGTTTTTCTTCATCGAAAAAAAGGAAAAAAGGAATGGAACCATTTGATTTTATATTTTGGATTAACACGATTGTTTGCAGGAGCTTTTCGTATAGCGAAATCAACTGCTCTTTCTTTGCCTCTCCGACAAAATCCTCAACCAAAAAATCGCCACAATCTTCTTGCAGGATTAACCCACAACTGTTATCGTATCGATACACCTTTGGCACTGGGATATGATGTTCACAAAAAAGTGCATGAACTTGATAGAATGGATACACACTAAGATCGCGTCCAACAAACATAGGGTCGTAACACACAATATACGTTTGACCCGAATATTGTACCCGATAATACTGTCGAGTCGATGCATCGCCCGCGAGCTTTTCACAATAATCGCAACCACCGATCGATTCCTGACAAAAGGACGTTATTTTTTCCTGCATAATTTCACGCAACGGATTTAACATATAACACGTTCCGCACATCCGATGGAATACGCAAACGATTACACACAAATAAATTAAAACGCAATCTCCTCCCCTGTTTAATCCTGTGTGCGGCGAAGAAATGCCGGTATTTCAAGATCGTCTTTCGCAGAATCAAAAAGGCGCTGGCTGTCATAATCGGGACGGAAAGTGCGTCCGACTGTTGCAATTTTTCTCTTCGGTTCAGCGATATGGTCCTTATTTTCCACAAGTTTAAGCGCAGGCCCAGTTTTTCGATCGAGTTGTGATTCATTTCCTTTTGTGAGCATATTCTTTTTTCTATCAAAACCCGTCGCAATCACGGTAACCCGCACTTTATCTTCCAGTGCCGGATCGATCGTGGTACCAAAAATAATATTCGCATCGGGATCAACCTGTCTTGTGATAAGATCATTTACCTCGTTAACTTCATGGAGCGATAAATCGTTTCCACCAGCAATGTTGATGAGCACCGCTTTTGCGCCATGAATGCTCGTTTCTTCTAAAAGAGGGCTGTTTATTGCCATTTGCGTCGCTTCAATTGCTTTATTTTCTCCAAATCCAATTCCTACTCCCATAAGCGCATCGCCAGTTTCTTTCATTACCGTACGCACGTCGGCAAAATCCACATTTACCAGTCCAGTTACCATAATGATATCGGAAATTCCCTGCACGCCCTGACGCAAAATATCATCAGCTAATTTAAAGGCATCATCAATTGGAGTTTTACGATCGATGATTTTTAATAAGAGATCATTGGGTATAGTAATTAACGTATCAACCTTTTCCTTTAAATTTGCAATTCCTTGCTCTGCTTGATTCATGCGCCTGCGACCTTCAACGCGAAATGGCTTTGTAACCACTCCAACGACAAGTGCGCCCTGTTCTTTGGCAATTTCTGCGACAATTGGCGCAGCTCCCGTTCCAGTACCACCTCCCATGCCAGCGGTGATAAACACCATATCGGCCCCTTTAAGGGCTTTTGTAATTTTGTCCCGATCTTCGTTTGCAGCCTCTCGTCCCACTTCTGGATCGGCACCTGCTCCAAGCCCTCGTGTGAGCTTACATCCGATTTGAATTTTTTCCTTTGCAAGGGAACTTCGAAGTTGTTGCGCATCGGTATTGATTACGATAAATTCTACACCTTCCATACCGGTGGCAATCATTCGATTCACTGCATTTGTCCCTGCACCTCCAACACCTACAACCTTAATCACAGTGTTTGCTTCCCTTTCTTCTTCCATTCTAAACATACAGTCCTCCCATCTTAAATTTTACAATCTTATGTCACATATATAAATAAAAAAATTCATTATAAATACTGCTCAATCCATTTTAATATGCGAGTGCCAAGGTTCTTGATTCCCCCTTTTTTTTCCTTCATCTTGCTTGCGCGAAATGCCTCTTTCACAATTCCATACTTTACTAATCCAACACCGTGCGAAAACTGCGGCGTGGAGACTTCATCCTTTAAGCCAACGATATCTCGCGGCACCGCAATTCGAACTGGAAGATTAAACACGCGCTCTGCAATCTCCACACTGCCATCAAGCATGCTGCCACCGCCAGTAAGCACAATTCCTGCCGCAAGAAGTTCCTTTTTTCCACTTGCAACGAGTTCTCGATCGATCATCTCCATAATCTCCATCATCCTTGGTTCAATAATTTGCGCCAATTCCTGTCGAAAAAGCCTTCGTGGAGCTCTGCCACCTACTGATGGCACTTCGATTGTTTCAGACGCATCTACCAGATCTACCACTGCACACCCATGCTTCTTTTTAATAACTTCGGCTGCTTCAAGCGGGGTCATTAATCCAATGGAGATATCGTTAGTGACATGGATTCCTCCCACTGGCAAAACAGAAGAGTATGCTACCCCACCTTCAACGAAAACCATGATGTCGCATGTTCCACCGCCAATATCGACAAGCGCAACGCCTAAATCTTTCTCATCTTGCGCCAAACACGCTTCCGATGAAGCAAGCGGTGAAAAAATTACGTCTGCACATTGAAATCCCGCTTTATGCACTGATTTTATTACATTCTGTATGCTCGTCGAAGAAGCGGTAATAATATGCACCTCTGCTTCAAGTCGCACGCCGCTCATTCCGATTGGATCTTTAATGCCGCTTTGATCATCTACGGCAAATTCCTTCGAAAGCACATGGACAATTTCCCTGTCGGCAGGAACCTTAATTGCCTGTGCCGCTTCAAAAACCCGTTTGAGTTCAGCGGCATTCACAACCCGATTGCGATTAGAAATTGCAACCACACCGCGCTGATTTTCCCCTTTGACATGAGTGCCGGTAATTCCTACGTAAACGGTGTTCACTTCGCATCCCGCCATAAGCTCGGCATCCTCAATGGCTTTCACGATCGATGCAACAGTATTGTCGATGTTTACTATAACGCCGTTTTTCAATCCTTTCGACGGCGCAACGCCCACACCCGCTACTTCCACCTGATTATGTTCATTGACATAGCCAATCACCGCGCAAGTTTTTGTAGTTCCAAGATCAAGCCCAACAACCATGCCTTCCATCATTGCGTCACCCCGTTACTTTATGACTCCAAAACCATGTGAAACATACAGCGCATCGGGATAAAATTTGTTTCCATCGAAAACCGATACAATGCGAGCCAGCGTCGAAAATGAAAAATCTCTTACAATGCACTTTGTTTTCCTCCCTCGCAATCGAATTTCGCACAAACCATCATCGCGAAGCGCTATTTCTGAAATTTCTCTATACAATGGAGCGCATTCTCTCTGAAGATTTGCAATTTTTTTCAATATAGATATAACGCGCTTTGACAGTTGTCCTTTCGGCATATTGAGTTCTTTGAATACCACAATGGGCACATCCGTACGATGAATGGTACGAACTGAAATAAGGCGAAAATCTTTATCGAGTTCAAATGGGATGCTTTCCCCTTTTTTCTCAACCACACATACATATACCGGTTCTTTTTCGACGATTTCAACAACCACCCCTCCATTCACAACTCTCAGCTGACTCGAATATACCATTGGATTTTTTGCGATCGCTTCTTTTAAAGAATCGATGTTAATTTTCATTATTCCTTTGTCCATTGTATATCGCATTTGTTCAAATAATTCATTTTCATTTAAATAACGAAGACCCTTCACTTCTATTCTTTTCGCATCGACCAACGCTTCATGAGATTTCCCCACTGCTGGGAACATTATTGCGAAAATCATCATTGCGGTATTGAGAAACGCCTTCCTCATACCTCGCCCCTTCGCGCGCGCAAACGTTCAGCAATTAAGGGCGCCGCCTTATAAATATCACCTGCACCCAGGGTGAGCACCACATCTCCTTCGCGCGCTACTTTACTTATATATTCGGGAATTTCTTCAAATTTCGAAATAATTAAAACGTCTCTCCCCTCATGCTTTTTGATCGCTGTGCGGATTAGTTGTGAACTTACCCCATCGATTGGCTCTTCTCCCGCTGGATAAATTTCTGTCAAAAAAAGCTCATCGGCACGCGCGAATGCATTCCCAAAATCATCCCATAAAAGCTGCGTGCGCGTAAATCGATGTGGCTGAAAAATTGTCACAATTCTCCTCCCAAGCTTTGAAAGCGCTTCAAGCGTTGCGCGCACCTCAGTGGGATGATGGCCATAATCGTCCATGATTAATATATCCCCTACGGAATCGACCACTTCCAATCGCCTTCCAACCCCTTTGAATTGTGCAAATCCTTCTTGAATCGTTTTAAATGGCATATCGAGTTCAAGCGCCACTGCCAATACCGCAAGCGAATTTACTGCGTTGTGAACTCCCAAAAGATGAAGCGATATTTTCCCAAGCTGTTTGCCACGATAATATGCATCGTAACTGGTTTTTCCATCGACAACGTGTACATTCATCGCTCTAAAATCAGCACGTTCTGAAAGGCCATAGGTAACAAACGGCCGTTCAATTTTTGGAATGAGTTCTGCAATTACCTCATCGTCAATGCATAGTACCGAGTATCCGTAAAATGGAATATTATTTATATACGTTAAAAACGCATCCTTCAACCCTTCAAAATACTTATAATGATCGAGATGGTCTGCATCGATATTTGTCACAACCGCAATTGTGGGCAAAAGCTTTAAAAATGAACCATCAGATTCATCTGCTTCGAAAACCAGATATTGTCCCTGCCCAATACGCGCATTCGAACCAAAATTAAGCACTTTTCCCCCCACAACTGCGGTAGGATG
The DNA here is from genome assembly GCA_026419015.1 of Spirochaetota bacterium. Lineage (GTDB taxonomy): Bacteria > Spirochaetota > UBA4802 > UBA4802 > JAGODF01 > DYLV01. Next base: position 673 of record JAOAAF010000142.1, on the reverse strand, counting down.
AAGGCCACCGTATTCAAGTATCCATGCCAACAACGAAGAAGTCGTCGTTTTCCCATGAGTGCCTGCAACTCCAATCCCATGCTTAAGCCGCACGAGCTCTGCTAACATCTCTGAGCGATGGATGACGGGAATTTTCCGATTCTTTGCCTCCAATAGTTCTGGATTGTTTGGACTGATCGCCGACGATGTTACCACAACATGGTAGTCAGAAATATTTGATGGATAATGCCCAATGAAAATCTTTGCCCCCAACTCCCGCAGCCTTTTTGTTTGCTCCGATTCGCGCAAATCAGAACCGGAAACTTCATAGCCCAAATTAATAAGAATCTCAGCGATCCCGCTCATTCCAATACCACCGATACCAACAAAATGCATGCGTTTTGATTTTCGAAACATGGTTCACCTCATTTCTGCAATACGTGCGCGACAATCTCGGTTGCGGCATTTATTTTCGCTGACTTATATGCTGCTTGTCGCATTCGTTCGAGTTTCGCGGGATTTTTAAGCAAATCCAATAGCACTGGCCCTACTTTCTCAGGGACGGCATCGTCATTTGCTATCTTTATTGCGGCACCCTTTGAAACAAATTCATCAGCATTTTTCTCTTGATGATTGTCAGCCGCATACGGATATGGAATGAGAATTGATGGTACACCCCTGTCTCTTATACACA
>JAOAAF010000141.1 GCA_026419015.1 Spirochaetota bacterium | reverse complement strand
GTTCCATTGAGCACGAATTATGCAATGGAGTTTTTAACCGCATCGCTGAGCGCTCGCCCACATCCCTTGTAATAACTGACCTTTTACTAAAAGAAAATAAAGGTAGGCCACTTAAAGAAGTATTTGCACGGGAGCTTAACGCTGCCATATTTATGACGCAGAACCACGATTACCGCGAAGGGGTCAGGGCCAGGATAATAGATAAAGACAACGTACCCCATTGGAACCCGGCAAAAATTGAAGATGTCGACAGAGCGCTATTACAGGATATTATTGGCGTAATTTAATATTGTGTGATAACCCTGCCCAGTGTCTTTATCGTTGTGTGGATATTTCCATTGAAAGTCTTGCAATAATTTCATTATCCATCTTCCCCAAAACATCTTTGCGAATAAAGGCTGACTTCCTTAATATTATATAATTTATGTAAAAAATATTTGCATTATTACAGGATGAGCAAACCAATTGTCTTGTTCCAATGAACAAAGGAGTTCCGCGATGTATGTCAATTCTATATTAGATGCCATCGGCAATACCCCTTTAATACGTTTGAGCAAAGTTTCATCGGGAAATGTCTTTGCAAAAGCGGAGTTTTTAAACCCTGGCGGGAGCATCAAAGATCGCGTTGGGAAATATATCATCGAAAAAGCAGAAGAAATGGGAAAGCTAAAAAAAGGCATGACTATCATTGAGGCAACATCCGGAAATACTGGCATTGGCCTTGCGCTTGTGGGTGTGCTTAAAGGTTACAAAGTGATATGCGTAATGCCAGATAACATGAGCGAAGAGCGAAAGAAAATCATCAAAGCCTTAGGGGGAGAAACAATTTTCACAAATGCCGAAAAAAGCCTTGAAGGATGCATCGAAGAGCTTACCCGCATTACCAGCGCGGATCCCGAAAAATACTTTATCGTAAACCAGTTCTCCAATCCACTTAATCCTGAAATTCACTATTTAACCACTGCGCCAGAAATTTGGGAAGCAATGGGAGGCGATGTCGATATCTTCATTGCCGGCGTAGGAAGTGGAGGAACCCTTCAGGGAATTGGTACATTCCTTAAAGAAAAAAATCCAAAGGTGAAAATCGTTGCTGTTGAACCCAAAAACAGCGCAGCGCTTTTGGGCAGGGAACCCGGTTTGCATCAAATTCAGGGCATCGGCGATGGTTTTGTTCCGAGTGTTATTGATGTAAACATCGTTGATATGGTGTTTACGGTTTCCGATGATGAAGCAATTGAAATGACGCGTCGCCTTTCCCGCGAAGAAGGTTTGCTTGTCGGAACATCGTCGGGTGCAAATGTATTTGCGGCCCTTCACATGGACAATGGTCGAAATCGCGTCGTTACAATTCTCCCCGATAGAGCGGAACGATATTTTAGCACTGCGCTCATTTAAACATCCAACACGCATAAACGCTGGTGAACAGTATGCATTGTAAAGAACAACGCCCTCTTTACCGCCTAAAAGAAATCGCAGCGATGTTACGCGGAGAAAATGGCTGCGCATGGGACCGCGCTCAAACATCAAAAACGCTCAAATCCTATCTCATTGAAGAAGCCTATGAACTCTACGATGCCATTGAAGCGAATGATGCCGATGGCATGAAGGAGGAACTCGGCGATGTGCTTTATCAGGTATATGCGCATTGCCAAATTGCTGAAGAAGAGGGCAAGTTTACCATCGATGATGTCGCAATGGCAATCGCAGAAAAACTCATACGACGCCATCCACATGTCTTTGGAAATGAAGGACCAAAAGAAAAGGAACAAATTTCAATCGACTGGGAAAAGATAAAACAAAAAGAAAAAGGGTCCAATCAATCGATTCTCGACGGAATCGCTTCCCATACCCCTGCCTTGCTGAAAGCATATCGCGTTCAGCAAAAAGTTTCTCGCGTTGGTTTCGATTGGGAAAAAGTTGACGATGTGGTAAAAAAGCTTGAGGAAGAAATCGGGGAATTTAAAGAAGCGCTTGCTTCCCATAAAAGGGATCATCTGATTGAAGAAATCGGCGATATCCTCTTCTGCATTGCAAACATTTCTCGCTTCCTTTCGATTAACCCCGAAGAAGCGCTGAAAAAAACCATCGACAAATTTATAGCGCGGTTTCGATTCATCGAAAAAGAAGCGGCTGAGGCGGGCATGAAACTTTCCGAAATGACTATCGATGAAATGGACGCGCTCTGGGAAAAGGCAAAGACGACGGAGTAAAAGACCCCCAGATAGTAGCTGTATTATTTCTGTGAAACCTTACACTCCCCCACATCGTCGATGTATTCTTTTTCATGTTCCAAATTCCCATATAGGCTGTTGCTTTGTCGGAGGATGTGATGACCGATATGGGAATTTTAAACTCGACTACTTCTCCCACCGCAGCAAGGGCGCCGAGTTCATCGAGTTGTTTATGGCCGTACGTTGAGTAATCCTTTCGAAATTACGTGCAATCTCCCCTCCTATCCCACATCACACCGAAATGATAATCTGTGAAACCATCGCCGTCCGCATCAAGATTGAGAAAATAGCGCAAACGACTGGCGATTTCCGGAAGGCACTCCAGTTTCATGAAGAAAAACAGGTGAGGCCCATCAGCGCGCCATTTTACTTTTGTCGGTGGCATAAGCGCTATCGCCGTCGGGATAAGCAATCTCTTGCGATATTATTCCTTCCCAGCCCCATTGGAAACCCATCCACGGCAATTGCCTCAACCGGCTTCGATGAAACAAAAATGGACTGGTTCCCCGGTAATATTCAAACCAATCCGAGCAGCGGTAAGCGTCACTATTGGGCGATGCGAAGTTTGTGCCCATTAGATTTTCAGCAGCAATAATAATACCGTCCCGGTCGTCCATAAATAGCGCATCGAGCTTATCGGGCCCACTGCTGCGGATATACCGATCGAAAAATCCCTTTATGCTCATTGATGTTTCGCATGGGTCAATTCGAGAAAACGCCGCACATCGACACGAGATGGTTTTGAGGATCGATAATCTTCAGCGTATAATCGATTGCGAATGCGTCGTTTTTTTCTGCTGCGCAAACGCATTTTTCATATCAGGGGAACGAAAAAATTTAGACCAGTGTAATGAGTAGAACAAATAACATTGTAATGAATGTTGCAGAATAATTTGCTCTCACCACACCCTCCCGATCCGCATTTTCATTCAAGATTAAAGGCGAGGCGGGAACTTCGTGTCAAACACTAATTACTGAAGGTGCTCTTTAATCTCACGAAGCATGGCCCTGATTAATCCGGAAATATCCTTCACTTCATCTGCGCCGATGGCATAACCCCCATAGCGAATGTTGTACACGCGTTCTTTAATTTTTTGCACCTCGCTGTGAAATTTTTCTGGAATATTTGTTTTTTCCACCAGCTCGCGTTCAAGCCCGGCAAGCACCTTTTCAGCAATTTTCAAAAACTCTTCCGGTTTTGCCGATGATGCGAGAATGATCTCGCGATGGAAGCGCTCAACGATTTCGGGAAAATTGCTTTCATTTCGCTGTTCGTGCCGTCGATCGTGTTCTCTCGCCTTGATAAACGAATGATATTTCTTTCTTTCCCAATATACCATTCCGCCAACAAGCGCTGCAATGCCAAGCACGATGAGTGCAATCCACACATAATTTACATCGAATTGCGTTGCTTCGCTTTCGTCTAAATTAATTCCTCCACGAGAACCTTCTTCTTCCACAGTTAACATTATCCGTTCCGATTCAACGCTGCGATACATTCCCGCAGCCGGATCAAAATAATTGAATTGAATTTTCCCTGCATCGATGATCCCACTTCGCTCGGGGATGAGCGTAAAAATAAATTCCTTCACTCCTTCAACTGCGTTTCCTTTCACTTCTATTCTGACATCGCCAGATCCTTTGACCAATTTCGTTCCTTTTGGCTCTACAAACACGGGGGGTGACATGGTAAGAAAATTTCCCTGTCCACGGATGATGACCTTTATTGTCGCTTCGTCGTATACTTTAATCGCTTTCTTTTCGTGCTCAACCTCCATTGTGAAATTTCCCACATTCCCGCTAAAATCCTTCGGCTTTCCAGCTTCCGGAAGCGGTAAAACTTCCACTGCAGCCTCTTCCAGATTCACGCGCGCCTGCCGAGGAAATGGGAAAAATCCTTCGTTCGATACATACGATACAACCACCTCGCCCCCGCGAATTGTTTGCCTCCCTTTCATTGTCGGGATGAGAAGAAACGTTGCTAAATGCGTCTTAACGAGTTCAAGGTTTTGAAATTTTTCAATTGATTCGTCTATCCGTTCTTCCATATGCCGTTGAACACACCATTTTGTTTCAGGCAGTTCATTTAAAAGTGGCATCTGATCAAATTGGATTCCGTGATGTAGTAAAAAGTACCGCACGAGAATTGGCTCTCCAACATAGACTCGCGATTTTGACAATTCAGTTTTCCGATAGACTGCACGAGCGGCACTCTCGCTGCGTTGCGATTTCTGTGACACCGCGCTTCGAAATGCCACAAGCTGAACAGGTCGGGATCGATAAAGTTGATTGCCCACGCGAATTTCAATTGGCGGAATAGTAAACGTCGCACTGCGCTGCGGCATAATTGCAAACGAGAGCACAATACCAGACCACGATTTGCCATTAATCCATTGGAAGCTGCGGCTTGTGCCCCGATATTCAATATCAAGCCCTGCCACTTTTGGGATGCGATGCACTTCAGCACTGCTTGCACCAGAAATTTTTATTTGCAGCAGCGTTTCTTCTCCCACTGCAATGCGGGAACGTTCAAGTTCCGTATCGATTTCCACGGCATGTGCAAAAACCAATGGCAAAATTATCATCGCAACGGCAATAATTGCGCTACCATATTTTCTCATGAACTCTCACTCCTGCGCTTTTGCCTCGTTGTCTCCTTACGGGGCTTTGTTTCATCATCTCAAGCAAGTTTTGTAACTGTTCGGGGTTCATTGTTGCCTGTGCAGCGCGCTCTGATTTTTTGCCATCATTTTTATGCTCATTGTTTTTCTCACGATCATTTTTCTTTTGATCTTCGCGCTCTTTATTTTGTTGATCGCTTTTATCTTTTGGCGATTCGTTTTTCCTGAGAATGTATTCAATATTTTTCTTTGCGGGAAGATAGTGTGGATCCACGGCAAGCGCGTTCATGTATGCGGACACTGCCTTTCCCACATCGCCCTTTTTCAGATATGCGTTTCCCATATTAAACAACGCTTTTTTCTGCACTTCCTTATCGTCGGATTTCAGAGCTTCGCGGAATTCATCGGCAGCGCCTTCAAAATCTCCCTGCATGTAGCGTGCATCGCCATGGTTAAATCGAAGCTTCTTTTTTTCGCGTTCGCCAGGTGCGTATTTCGCTGCGTCATCATACAATTTTCGCGCCTCCTCGTATTTCTTTTCGTAAAATTTTTTATTTCCCTCATCTACCTTATCGCGATAGGGATCAAGCCAGTTTACCGCAAAAACCGCATAAAAAATAATGAAATACTTCGAAACTTTTTGAATCTTTCCTTTCATTGCCTCCCCTAAATTGCCTTTTGATTTTTCAGGCGAAACACCGTTGCACCAATCATTTTGAATTTCTTTTTAACCTGTAATGAACGATGCACATTCTTTTCGGGGATCAACAATTCCGCGATGAGGATAATTATCAACAATAGCGCAAATACGTAATATTGCTCCTTTTTTTGTTTCACAAGATGCACGGTATCCCGCGAACGTATTTGTGACTGAATTCTATCGATAATTCTATACACCCCAGAAAATGACGAGTTGATATCGAAATAAGTTCCCCCTGTCGATTCGGCAATGCGGCGAAGAAGCTGTTGATTGAGTTTTGTTCGCACAACATTGCCCGATGAATCTTTTAAATACACATCGCCTGAAGGATCATCGGATTCAAGCAAAATCACCTCTCCCCCTTCATGCCCAACTCCAATCACATGAACGGTTACTCCCAATTCTTTGAATTTTTCAATTGCATCGCTCACCTTCCCTTGATGATCCTCACCGTCGGTAATGATGACGAAATTGCGCGCTGTCATCCGCCTGCGATGAAAGACGCGATACGCCATATCGATTGCAGCGCCAATGTCAGTACCTTGTATGCGGACGGAGGAAGGAGTGGCAGCGTTTAAGAACATATTGAATGCTTCAAGATCCGCAGTGAGCGGGCATTGCAAAAATGCTTCGCCCGCAAAAAGCACAAGTCCAATTCGATCACCTTGAAGGGATGATGCCAAAATGCGCACTGCATCCTTTGCTCTTTCTAACCTGTTTGGTGAAACGTCGCGCGCACGCATGCTGTTGCTCACATCAAGTGCCACTAAAAGATCAACCCCTTCAATGGATGATTCTCGGAGTTCTTCGCCCCATCGCGGCCGAAGAACTGCAATCGAAAACAAGATTATTGCCAGAATAATTAACACATTTTTTACCCTTACCGCTTTTTTGTTTCCCGCAAATATCCTTTCGCGCACCATTTGGTTTGGCACAAGGCGTGTAACTATTGCGCGCTTCCACACCAAATACCATACAAAAAGCGCGATGGACGAAAGCGATAACACTAACACGTACGGGAAATATTTTACACTGTCTCTTATACACATCTCCGAGCCCACGAGACCAG
>JAOAAF010000140.1 GCA_026419015.1 Spirochaetota bacterium | reverse complement strand
CCCGCCAATACAAGTCCTGTGGCAAGACCTTTTTTGTCGGGAAACCATTGCCCAACTACGTTTATTGGACACCCATAGACGATCCCCACACCGCCACCAGCGATGACGCCATAGGTAACTATTAATAAATAAATGCTTTTTGCCTCAGAAGCGAAATACGAAAGCGCCCACCCAAGACCGACAATTATTCCTCCAATGATAGCGAGATTGCGCGGTCCAACTTTCGCCATTATCCTTCCCGCAAAAAACATGAGAATAGAAAAAAACGCCAAGAAAATCATAAAAGGTAAATTCGCCAGCGATGCGCTGATATTAAAACTCGTTTTAATTGGTCCTAAAAATACGCTGTAAGCATAAACGCTTCCCAAACACAAGCAAATGACCAATCCCGTAATCACAAATATCCATCTTCCTGTTTCAGGTGAAAGACCAAAGAGTTTGTTGTGGTGTGTCATGTACGATAATCCTCCTGAAAGATAATTTTAATTAATTTTAAAAAACGGCAAATCGAATGCGCTGCTTAAAATTTCCCCTCGTAGGATAAGAAATTCTTTCTTCTCACAACCAATAATATCGATTGTGACGCGTTTTCATTATCGCGAAATTATCATCCTCTTTGTCAACTATTTTATTTTACTGATAATTCCGCGCGTGGAATTTATCCTGCGTTTTTTTCTTGACAAACATTATACAAAAATAAATTTGTATTATTGTTGATACAAATATACATCTTTTCTCTTTTCCGGTTGCACTTCCGTTAAATGCGCTTTATTCGGACGCGAAAGAACTAAGGGATTTCGCATTAAATTGAATTAAGGGCATATACTATACAATGATGATCATCAAACTCGACAACAGGCAAATCCCCTTACATTACCAAATTGCCGATTATTTATTAATGATGTTGGACAAAGGGGAACTATCGTACGATTCCCAGCTTCCACCTGAAGAAGAATTGAAAGATCTTTTTGGTGTAAGCCGAACCACTATTCGTCGAGCAATGGAACATCTATTAGACAAACGACTTGTCTATCGAAAACAGGGGAAAGGCACATTTTGGACTGAGTCTGCAAAAGCAATTAAAAATGAAAAACTTGCCGGTTTGAATCGCCAAATTTTTGGTATCAGCAATGAAACACGCGTTACTGTTTTATCGAAACGTAAAGAAAAAAGCTCTAACGAAGTTGCAACGATTTTAAAAATTCCTCCGGAAAGCACGGTAATTGTATTTGAACGGCTTCGAACCCTTCGTAACAAGCCAATGAGTTTTACCATTAACTATTTGCCTTTCTCAATTGGGATGAAAATTAAAAAAAGCGATTTAGAAAAAAGAACAATGCTTGAAACGCTTGAAGAAGTTATTGGGATTGAATTGGGAACGATTGAACATGAAGTTGAAATTACACGCGCAAATTCGCAAATTTCGCACCTCTTACAAATTCCTGTGCTTAATCCCGTTCTCACGATTAAAACATCTGTATTCGATGCAATCGGAAATCCCATCGAAGTCGTATGGACGCATTTTGTTGAAAACATGTATAAGTTTAAAGTGGTTTTAGGAAATTAGCATTTTACTGCTTGGCGCATTAGCGCTTTACCATCAGCGGTAAAGCAATAACAATAACATAAGGAGAGTCCAATGAAAGGAGCGTATCAAAAAGCTTATGATGAATCGATTACCAATCCTGAACAATTTTGGGGGAAGGCAGCTGAAGAAATCCACTGGTTCAAAAAGCCTACCAAGATACTCGATGACTCAAACAAACCGTTTTACCGTTGGTTTGTCGGCGGCGAAATTAATACCTGCTACAATGCTCTCGACAGGCATGTTGAAACGGGACGAGGAGACCAGGTTGCTCTCATTTACGACAGCCCAGTTACAAACACAATAAAAAAATTCACATACAAGGAATTGCTTGCCGAAGTTGCAAAATGCGCAGGTGCAATCGCTTCCCTCGGAGTTACAAAAGGCGATCGCGTCATCATCTATATGCCGATGATCCCTGAGGCAGTATTTGCAATGCTCGCATGTGCGCGCATTGGCGCAATTCATTCAGTCGTATTTGGCGGTTTTGCTCCAAATGAACTTGCCATTCGAATTGATGACGCAAAACCAAAAATCATCATTTCTGCTTCAAATGGCATTGAAGGTCAAAAGATAATCGAATACAAGCCCCTTCTCGATAAAGCAATTGAGCTTGCATCCCACAAGCCTGAAAAATGCATCATTTACCAACGAGAGCAGGTTACGGCACAGCTTATTAGCGGCCGCGATTTAGATTGGAACGATGTTGTCTCCCATGCTACACCTGCTGATTGCGTACCAGTAGCAAGCACCGATCCTCTTTATATTCTATATACTTCTGGCACCACGGGAATGCCAAAAGGAGTGGTCCGCGATAATGGAGGGCATGCAGTCGCGCTCAAATGGAGCATGAAATACGTATACGATATCAACCCAGGTGAAGTGTTCTGGGCAGCATCCGACGTTGGGTGGGTTGTGGGGCATTCTTACATCGTATATGGCCCACTTATTAATGGATCAACAACAATTGTCTATGAAGGAAAGCCAGTTGGAACACCCGATCCAGGAGCATTCTGGCGCGTGATTTCTACTCATGGCGTAAAGTCCCTTTTTACTGCGCCCACCGCATTTCGCGCAATAAAAAAAGAAGATCCAAACGGCGAGTATTTAAAAAAATATGATATTTCATGCTTTAAGCGGTTATTTCTCGCAGGTGAACGCCTCGATCCCGATACCTATCACTGGGCCTCAAATTTACTTAAAGTACCCGTTATCGATCACTGGTGGCAAACTGAAACTGGCTGGGCAATTGCGGCAAATTGTGCAGGCCTTGAAGAATTGCCCATCAAACCCGGATCCCCAACCAAAGCCGTACCGGGATATCAGGTCGATATTCTTGACAATGACGGCAAACCGCTTCCTCCGAACAGCGAAGGAATCGTTGCAATAAAACTTCCACTCCCTCCTGGTACACTGCCCACTCTTTGGCAAAACGATGTGAAATATAAAGAATCGTACTTAGATCCTTTTCCGGGATATTATTTCACGGGCGATGGGGGATATAAAGACGAAGATGGCTATTTGTACATCATGGGACGCGTTGATGATGTCATAAATGTTGCTGGCCATCGGCTTTCGACAGGCGCAATGGAAGAAGTAATTGCAAAGCATCCCGATGTAGCCGAATGTGCGGTAATTGGCGCTGCTGACGATTTTAAAGGTCAACTCCCGGTAGGCTTTGTGGTGCTCAAAGCAGGAGTGACAAAAGATGAAAAAACAATCGTCGATGAATTGATCAAAATGGTGCGCGAACAGATTGGCGCAATTGCGGTGTTTAAAAATGCAGTGGTGGTTAAACGACTTCCTAAAACACGTTCGGGGAAAATATTGCGTTCGACAATGCGCAAGATTGCAGATGGACAAGAATATTCAATTCCATCGACAATAGATGATCCCGCTATTCTAGGGGAAATTGAAGAAGCGTGCAAAAAAATTGGATATGGGAAGAAAAACTAAGTAGTGCAAGGGGGCTGCGTTTTAATCGTAGCCCCTTTTACGTCATCGATCCATCGAAGCTATTGATTCTCATCAATGTTTTTAAACAACATTTCGGCTTTCTTTTTCCCAGTAACTCGTTCGTAATCATCGTAATCGACGAATGTGAGGTGCGGTAATTTTTTCTTTGTCCGCATCACCATTGCCGGAGATTTATCCCTCGATGTTACATATTTAAATTCCCGACTACATTTTGGGCATTTTTGCAATCCTTCAATCTTTATGCCAATTTCGCGGCATCCAGGGCAAAAACCAAATTTCTCATCAATCACAACAATATGCGACTGTACATCAGTTATATCGACTTCCGTCCAAACACGAATCATTTCATTCATCTGAATCTCCTGATTATCGATGGGGTGAAAAATTTGCTACTAAATTTCATGCGTAACCTTAACAACAATAAAATTATTAAATAACTGATTGCTATTTATTAAATTGTCAATTCAATTCTATTTAAAATTCCTTGAACTTTTTATCCGCAAACTCTTGCATGTTCCCATGCAAACGTTGCAGGTTAAAATTGAAAAAGCAACATTCGGCGGATTTGGTTTAGGGTTTCATTACAATACTGCAATTTTTGTATGGGGTTCAATTCCGGGAGAAATCGTCGAAGTAAAAATAACCAAACAACATTCGTCATATGCTTTTGCGGAAATTGTAAAAATTCATCGTTCATCGCCCCATCGCATTTTTCCTGCGTGTCCAAATTTTGGCATCTGTGGCGGATGCGATTACCTCCATATGGAATATTCACAAGAGCTTTGTTTAAAAAAGGAAATTATAACCGATACGCTTGCGCGCATTGGAAAAATATCATTCGAAAATCAACCGCAAATAGAAATCGCTTCATCGCATCGCTTTGGATATCGGACTCACGCGGAAATTAAATTTTCGCACCATGGTGTTGCAGGATTTTATCGAAAAGAAAGCAATGATGTAATTCCCTTCCCAAAAGCGGGATGTGCCCTTTTGGCAGATTCGCTAAATGCTGGGATTGAATTGCTAAAAGACAACACCGCTTCCCAGTGCAAAATCGCAATTAATTCAAATAATCAATTTTTTTCCTCTATGAGGGGCAAGCCAATTATTTTCGAAAGTGTAAGCGAAATTGTTTTTGAGCGTCCCATTAATTGTTTTTTTCAGGCAAATCGCTTCTTGCGCGAACGCATGGTTTCTCTCGTATGCAAATATGCGAACATGGATCATTCGAAAAAATTCATCGATGTGGCATGCGGCGTTGGTTTTTTTACTCTCCACCTCGCCAAAGCGTCGCATTTCGGAATCGGATTTGACATTTCAAAAGAAAACATCCAGTGGGCACGCCATAATGCGCGAATTAACAATATTTACAATGTTGAATTTCATACTGCAAATTTTTCCTCATTACCTATTACCGATGACAATTACCGCGCGGTAATCTTAGATCCACCGCGCGGAGGCCTTTCAAAAAAAGCGCGAAAGACAATCATCTACCTTGCACCAGAAAGAATTGTGTACGTATCATGTAATCCCACGACATTTTCCCGCGATACAGCGGATTTTATCAGAAATGGTTATCGTTTATCGCAACTTAGTTTTATCGACATGTTTCCCGGTACACATCACATAGAACTTGTAGGACTCTTTGAAAGGTGCGTTTGAATTTATTTGAAATTTGCATTTTGATTTTAATGGGTGCCACACATCGTTGCTGATAATTAAATTCGCTCGGGCTTTTCCAATTATTCTAATAATCTTTCGTTATCGTTAAAAGATATTTAATTTCTTCCAAAATTTCAATCTAACGAAATTACAACATCGCTCAAAGGATAAGCGGCGCATGTATGGATGTAGTTAAAAATTCTGTCCGATTTTCGAAGAATGGCACCCGGATGATGATACACTTTCCCCGAAATAAGTTTGGTTCGACACGCACTGCACTCACCTGAGCGGCACAAGTTTGGCAATACGAATCCTGCGCGCTCAAGGGCTGTGAGTATATTTTCGCCCGCCTTTGCCGTATAAACTCCTTTGCCTTCTACACTGAGATTAAACACGTGCGATGCGGAAATCTCAGGGGGCCACCCGCTCAGCACTGTAACAACGGGAGGTGAACCATACATTTCGCGGCGAACTCTTTTCCGCGGAATACCGAGCTGTGCCAATTGCGGTTCGATGAAATCGTACAAACCTTGCGGCCCGCAAAGGAAAAACGTTTTATTATTAACGCTCAACAAATTTTCGACCAAAAGCTCTTTCGTGATATAACCCGTAAACCCTTTCCAGTTTCGGGAAGGGTTTTCCACTACGGGATAATAGCGAATGTTGGAATTTTTGGCAGCAATCGCTACCAGCTCTTCGTGAAAGATTATATCGCCATCAGTTTTGTTCCCATAAAAAAGGTGCACCGTGCGATTAAGACCTCGGTGCGCGATTTCGCGAATCATGCTCATAAACGGAGTAATTCCACTTCCGCCTGCAATAAATACAAGTTCTCTTCCATGAACGATTGGATTATAGAAAAAATTTCCACACGGCCCAGAGGTAACAACTTCATCGCCAATGGTAACTTCATCGAGCAAATAATGCGAAACAAAACCATCGTGCACTCTTCTCACTGTAATGTCGTAATATCCGGTACAATGTGGCGGTGAAGAGATGCTATAGGCGCGCGCTGTACGGATGTTTCCAATCTCAACACTGATTGAAATATATTGCCCTGCCATAAATGGAGGAAGATACCCTTCTTTTGGCACAAGCCGAAACGTTTTCGTCGACGGCGTTTCTTCAATGATATCGACAACGCGCAACACAAGGCGCGATGGATGCAGCCGTTCAATTATTCGTTTAACTTCCCCTCGATCAATTCGATAATCATATCCATATTTTTTAAGCGCTACAATATCCCTCTCGATGGCTTCATATCCTTCAATTTGTTTTATAATGCGATCTCTCATCTCATTTCTCCTCTCGAAGCTTTTTAAGTATTGCACGAGCTGCGGAAGCGCCCTGGGTTAAAGTGGGTTGATACCCTGCACTCCCATACCATGAACCAGCACAATACAGCCCATCAATAGGCGGAATTGGCGATA
>JAOAAF010000139.1 GCA_026419015.1 Spirochaetota bacterium | reverse complement strand
AACTCCATGCTCTGCGAGAAAATAAATGTTTTCCGATATTTCTTCGTTGGTGAGCAATTCAGCAGCAATGAGCGACAATCGGTTGGTCACATCAACATTTCTCATTTTCCCATTTGCAATCAATCTTTCGGTAAATTGCCTTTCAATTGCCACGATTCTTTTATTGATAGAGTCCAATTGCTCTGTACTCATTGAACGCATTGTTTCCACTTCGATTATCACTTTAAAAATGTAATCGTAGTTTTTAGCAGACACAGATGAAGACGAAGAAGGGGAATATTCACCGCATGAAAAAATAAATAGTGAAAAAACTACATATACCGTAACGAACTTAAACGATGAGACGAGATGAGATGATAGAATAATGAACGCATAATGTTTTTCATTTAATTCCTCCAGTAATATTTATTGAACATTCAAATAAAAGAAATGTTGAACCAAAATAAACCCTCTTGTTTTAATGTCAAGAATTATACAATTAACAGTTTCCTGAAAAACTCTATAGAAATATAAAAAATTAATTGCCACAATAGTCAAGGCAAATTATACAGCAATCATGAGAGGAACAGATATCCAAGCCCAATTAGAAATGTACAGTTACATTCCGTTGGAAAGAAGGATTCCTGCGAAACATCCCTTACGAAAGATAAGGGAAATCCTGGACAGCGTGCTTGAGGAGATGGATGAGGAGTTTAACGCGCTGTATTCGCATACGGGAAGACCGAGCGTTTCACCTTAAATGCTGCTGAAAGCCCTTTTTCTTCAGATGTTATACGGAATACGCAGTGAAAGGGTATTGCTTGAGCAAATCGATTTCAATTTTCTTTACCGATGGTTTGTTGGCTTAAAAGCAGATGATAAGATTTGGGACGAAACGGTATTTTCAAAGAACCGTGAACGCCTGCTTAAAGGGGGAGATTGCAGACAAGCTGTTTGAGAAAGTGATAGCCCTTGCTAACAAGAAACACCTGGTGTCAAATGAACATTTTACCGTTGATGGCACGCTGGTAGAAGCCTGGGCAAGCTTAAAGAGTTTTCAGAAGAAATATTCGGCTGGCTTAAGGCATTTTCAATCATGAGACGGCCGCACTTTCGCGGACTGGATCGAATTGAATATCTTTTCAAGTTTGCAGTGAGCGTTTACAATATTTTGCGAATTCGAAATATCCTTGCGGTTTCAGGATAAATAATGGCAATATAGGCTTAGATATGAGCTATTTTACAAGGAATACCATTAAAATACAAATTATTACTGTCTTGAAAGCTGATAAAAATCAATAGTTTTGCTTTTAGAATAAGAGATTTAGGCGATATATCATAGTTTTTCCTCTTTCCGCCTTTTGTGAGCTTTTTGCATAGCTTCGTTGGCAATGACGGCGTGTGTCGCATTTCGTCTGACTTTCCGTAAGACGTTAGATGGCAAACTTCCTGTCCTTCGTGAAATTTCTCGGGAGCAAAAATTTTTCTTTTGCATGCAACATTTTTTGAATGACATCGCGTTCATCATCTGTTATACGCGGATATTGCCCCAAAAGAGTTCCAATACGCATTGCTTTAGATTGAACAATTGTACTATTGGATATGATTCGTATTTCTTATGAGGCTACATTTTTTTTCATTTTGCGTTGCACTTTTATTTTTGAGTTTACCTTATCGAGAAATACAAATTATTATTTCTTCGTTGACACAATTTTACTAAAATCATATTTTGTCACACACACGATGTGCGATAACTGCCACATAAATTTTATCATTGTTACATGCTCTTTATCATAACACCAAAAATTATGGGCTTTAAAAGAGATCTTCTCTAAAGTTGCAAAAGCGGGTTTGTATGAAACCGCTATGCCCATGAAGGGAAAAGCGTATTAATTTATTCCCAAAATAAATACACTGTGCGATTAAGCTGAACTTTTACGCACAGGGGGAAGCTATTCTTCGTTCTGTAATTTAAAGGAATAGTTTATAATTTTAACGACATGCTACAAAAGGAACAAGGAGGTGCTATGAAGTTTTCAGAACGCATCATGCGAGTAAAACCATCGCCCACGCTTGCCATCACCGCAAAAGCGAATGCGATGAAGGCGCAGGGCATTGACGTAATTGGTTTTGGAGCAGGCGAACCCGACTTCGATACTCCACAACCAATAAAAGAAGCAGCGGTACGCGCAATCGAAGCTGGCAAAACAAAATATACCCCTGCAGGAGGTATACCCGAACTTAAAAAGGCAATTGTTGAAAAACTTAGACGCGATAATAATCTTGAATACAAAGTCTCAGAAGTTACAGTAAATTGCGGGGGAAAACACTCATTTTATAACCTTGCGCAGGTACTTTTTGAAAAGGGCGATGAGGTTCTCATCCCTGCACCTTATTGGGTATCGTACCCACCTATGGTCGAATTAGCAGATGCAACGCCGATAATTATTCACTCCAAAGAAGAAAATGGATATAAGATTACTGCCGATGAACTTGCAAAAGCGATTACTCCCCGAACTCGTGCGCTTGTGATAAATTCACCATCAAACCCAAGCGGTGCGACCTATACGCGCGAAGAACTTGAATCGCTTGCTGAGATCGTACTTAAAAATAAATTAATAGTTCTTTCAGATGACATTTACGAATCCATTATATACGATGGCTTAAAATTCTACAATATGGCAAATCTCTCAGAAGAACTTAAAAAACTCACCATCATTCTTAATGGAGTATCAAAGGCATACTCAATGACAGGATGGAGAATTGGTTACATTGCGGGAAACGAAGAAGTTATTCAGAAAGTTGAAATCATCCAAAGCCAATCGACATCAAATCCAACATCTATCGCCCAATGGGCTTCTGTAGAAGCGCTTCTTGGAGATCAATCTGTCATCGACGAAATGGTAAAAACGTTTGATAGGCGACGAAAACTCATTGTAAACGGATTAAATCAAATAAAAGGAATTACTTGCCAAATGCCACAAGGAGCATTTTATGCGTTTCCAAATGTAAGCGGTGCATACAAATTGCCAGGGTGGGAAGAAGTTGCCAAAAAATATCCCGATGCAAATAAATCGTCAACGCTTACTGCATATCTCTTAGAAGAAGCAAAAGTTGCAGTAGTGCCTGGTGTGGAATTTGGAAACGACGACAATTTACGCCTCTCTTTTGCAACATCCGATGAAAACATCGTTGAAGGTTTAAAGAGAATCAAAGAGGCGATCGAAAAACTCGCATGACAGCGCTGTGCAGTACTTACAACTGACGCGTTTGATTAATCAACATTTCTCCATCCTTTAAGGTAATAGCGATAAAGGATTGGGGTATTGAATGCGTTAATTCGAACTGAAATTTCAGAAGAGTCGAGGGGGAAGTGGCGCGATTGCTCAAATGTTTCCACCGAAAAGTATCGCAATCCCTTTATATTTGCACGCATGGGCGATACGGCGGGTGCCATCACAAACCCCCAATCGCCAAATGTGGGAACATACACATGATAGGGTATTGCTGAACCGAATACCTCTTTCACTGTTCGATGAATACACCAAAATGCATGTCGTGCCGAAAATGGAGAGGTCGATTGCGTCACAAATATTCCCCCATTTTTCAAATTTTTTTTAACCAATTGATAAAATTCATGCGAGTACAAACGAGAAAGAGCTTCATCGTGGGGATCAGGAAAATCAGCAATGATGACATCAAAGCGCTCCTTACATTTGCGAATATAATCAAATGCATCTCCTACTACTACTTCTACGCGAGAATCCCTTAGGGAATTATTGTTTATGCGGCGAAAAGTAGAATTTTCCTTTGCAAGATGAATAATATCGGGATCGAGTTCGACCAAAACAACCTTTTTTACCCGATTATCTTTCAACACCTCTCGCGCGGCGAGCCCATCACCCCCTCCCATGATGAGCACTACTTTATTTTCGGCGCGTGTAGCGCACAGCGCCGGCCAAACCAACATTTCATGGTAACGATACTCATCATAGGTGGAAAATTGCAACGAACCATCGAGATACAGACGAAAATCATCCGCACTTCTGGTGAGCACTATTTCCTGGTATTTTGAGCGCTTCGAAAACACGATATCATCGAAATATAGACGCTTGTTAATAAGCGAACTCATCTGAGAAGAGGACATCATTAAAATAACCAAACACAAAAGCGACGCAACAGGAAATAGATAGTCCAATCTGCTTCGCGATGAATATTTCATTTTGGCAACAATTACGATGGCTACGGTAATGTTCATGCATCCCACCGCAAGGCTTGTTAGGTATCTTCCCGCATACGGGAACAGTACAAGTGGGAAAATGAGCGAACCTGCAAGGCCACCCAAATAATCGAGCGAGAGCACCCGTGCGATTACCTCGCGCAAAGATCCATACTCTTTTAAAATTCGCGTGACTAATGGAATCTCAAGCCCTACAAACACGCCAACAACTAATAAAAAAAATACGTGCAACAAATAGTATGACGATTCAAATGAAAAAAGGAACATCAATACAGCGACAGAAATTCCGCCAACCAATCCAAGAGCAGCCTCGATGTAAATAAACGCACGAAGAAGATTCCGAGAAATAAATCGCGAAAGGTACGAACCGATGCCCATCGCGACCATAAAGAATCCAATGGTAATGGAATATTGCAGCACCGGATTTCCCAACAAATACGATGCAAGTGAAGCCAACACCAGTTCGTAAACGATTCCGCACAGCGAAATGACAAACACGGAAAAAAGAAGAAGCTTTTCTCCTTTTTTCAGAGAACTCGCGGCAGATTTCATTTGCGATTGTACACGGTAGAGAATGTTCAATAAATGAAAAATTTATTTTTGCAGATCACTTTGGACTTTTGTCGATGGTGTTGGCGTTCGCGTAATGCTCGATGGTGACATAATTACCGATGCAACAATGATCGAAATGCCTAATATGATTGAACCGATGATGATCGCAAGCGATGTGTTTTGATCTTCTTCGATTTCTTTTTTAATCGAAAAAGGGGTAAATAGTTTAATAAGCAAAAACCCAATTCCCATGAGAATAATGCCCACAAAAGAAAAAATTGCCGTTTCGCAAATACTGTATAAAATGCTCATAAGATAATTCATAATTTTACTCCTTCTACACTAAATTTTATTTTGTAAGTTGCAATTTACCTATTTTCCAAAACGCGGTCCCCCTGAACTATATGGGCCTCCCCGATAATATACAGTCCTTCCACTGCCCACCCTCACCGACTTGCGCTCTTCGCGTTTTTTCGAAACATAGTGAGATCCCCCTCGATCGTATCCGACGAGGAAAAACGAAAGTGCACCTGCAATTGTTAAAATCAGCACTGCAATGATAATCGAACGTCCCATAACTATTCCTCATTATATTCGCCCGAAACCGGAAATGGCAATTCGTTATAGGTATTCGATTTTACTTTATTTATTAACCACAATATTAACATCACCCCCAGTGCCATAACATAATACCGATAACTTTTTACATCTTCCAAAATCGAAACGCGAATGCTTTCCACATTTCGAGGGTTCTGGCTAAACAATTCTAAATATGCATAATAAGTACCCGGTTCGTCAATGACAAAATCTTTTTCGACGAGCATCTCGCTTTCCTGCCAATGGCCTTCATCATCATAACCTTCTTCATGCCAAAAATCCCCTCCATGCGAAAACGATTCAAGAGGTTCTGGCATCGCGTCGATTTCATCGAGGATATCTGAAAGGGGTGATGAGATAACATCATCGGGTTTTGGCGGTATCCCGCTATCGCTGGAAACTTGCTCGCTAGCGAGTTTCGATTTTTCCTGTTCGAGCAACGCAAGATATTGTTTTTCGTTTATTAAAAAAAACCTGCACGAAACCCATTCCTGCCGCAGTGGCTGGATTCGCTCATCGATTTCGAGGCGAAGCTGATACAGCGAATTTGTGCGATCGAGCTTGACTCCTTTTGTATAAAGAACTTGCGAATAGAATGCATTTGTGCCTTCTTCAAATTTTGGCTGATTCGCGGCAAGCACGCGCAACGTTGAACGATCAAATGCCCCAGCGATGGGATGACCCGAACTACATCCATAAATAATGAGTACAATCGCAATAAGCGATGCAATGCCATAGACCCGCGCTTTGCGTTTATAAAGCGCTCGTTTGAGCATTGTGCGTTCGTATTTCTCAAAATATTCCTCTTTGCAAAATGCCATGATTATTTTGCGAAGGGGAATGCGCTTCCCCTTTGTAACTGAAACCTCATCTTCGGATTGTTCAATCGTATAGTGATTTTTCCCAACGTGAAAATCGTAACACTGCATTGGCTCGCCAATTTCTGGCTTCCACGTAAGTTCGCCTTCTGCATAGACAATGCGCGCAACGAACCCTGTAGATTTCTTCGAGTATAGTTTTCCTTCGAATTCGAATTTATTCCCTTCTGCATCGAGATTCATCGACGAAGGCACGTATTCTTCATAAGCATATATTGTCCCATCTTCCTCAACAAACCAGTGATATGTTCCTTCGGATGTCACCGCAAGCCACTCGTCCCATACATCCACCTCCCATTCTTCCTCATCTTGGTAACGAATGCGTCCAATAATCTCGTACTCAATGCCATCGAGCGTACCTTTTGCACCAAGTTTAAATGGGCTTTTCTCAAGGCCTTCTGTGTACCTGTGGGCAAATACCTTGTAGTACAC
>JAOAAF010000138.1 GCA_026419015.1 Spirochaetota bacterium | reverse complement strand
TGACCAACGCAATTGCCACTTCGGCACGCTTCAGACCGAATGTATATCCCTTCTTCGGCTCAAAACGCGACATCTTCTCACCTACCAGTCCCAGCACAAGCGAAAGGACATCAGAAAGGTTGTGCCCGGCATCGGAAATAAGTGCCAAACTTCCCGACACAATGCCTCCTATATATTCGGCAACGGTTATTGTTGCATTAAAAAATATTGAAGCCAATAGTTTTTTTATTTTCTTCTTATCCTTTTCGGTATCCACGAAATAGCCTCTTTTGCGTAAAAGTTAATTTACCACCTCGCTATAGCTATTCAGATATTTTTGAAAAATCCATCAAATTTTTAAAAGGATGAAGAATGTTCTCCAAAAGCGCCAGTCGATTGTCTCGCAATTTTATATCATCGGCCATAACCATTACTTTATCGAAAAATTTATCGATTATTGGCTTACCTGTAATGAGCAGATCAAACAGCGCAATATATTTGTTTTGTTGAATATAATTGCGAATCTGCATTTTCTTTGTTTCAAAAAATTCATACAGTTCTTTTTCCGCATTTTCTAAAAGAAGCGATGCCTCAAAGGCAAGCGAATATTCGCGGTTTCTTTGACGAAATGCCGAATAAATGTTGTTCATGCGTTTTAATGAAAGGAGCAAATCTGAAAACTGTTCTTTCTTTCGGTATTCGTGTATGCTTTTTGCTCGTCGATACAGCTCCAAATAATCGTAATAGCCGATTGATAAACACGCATCGATTTCGTCATAACGAAAACCGCGTTCGCTAAAAATAGTCTTTGCCCTCGCATTGATGAAATCAAGAATTTTATCGATTAACTGTTCCCCATTGCGATACAATGGGGCAATCTCTTTAAGCACCAAATCAAGCGAAAGCGCAATATTCCCTTCAATTAGCATTTCCACAATCGCATTTGCCTGCCGCCTCAGCGCATATGGATCTTGTGAACCTTTCGGGATGTTTCCTACAGAAAATGATCCGAAAATATTATCGAGCTTTTCGCTCATCGATACCACAATCGAAACAATTCCCTGGGGGAGATTATCGCCGCTGAAACGCGGCCGATATTGTGCATCGATTGCCTCAGCAACTTCGGGATCCTCACCATCCAGAAGCGCATACACCTTTCCAATTTTTCCTTGCAACGAAGTGAACTCAAACACCATAGCTGTATTTAGGTCAGCTTTCGATAAATATATCGCTCGCATGATTTTTGCGACATCATCTTTTGAAAGAGATAATTTTTCCGATATCGTGCGTGCAATTTCACCCATCCGCTCAACTTTTTGAAAAATAGTTCCAAGTTCTTTATGGAACAAAACTGCCTTTAGGGATTCAACAAACTCTTCGAGTTTTCTCTTTCTATCTTCGTTAAAGAAAAATCTCCCGTCGTTAAACCGCGCTGCAATGACGCGTTCATTGCCAGCTTTCACAAATGGAGTATGCGGATTGTTTGAAACGACGAGAAATTTATTCATAAGCACGCCTCTTGAATCGCGTACAGCAAAATACTTTTGGTGTTCTTTCATCTCTGTAATCAACACAATATCGGGAATTTCAAGGTATGAAGGATCAAATTCACACACAACAATTTCTGGTTTTTCAACAAGAAAGGTGACAGTATCTAACAATTCCTCATCGCTCACCAACATCCCACCCACTTTTTTGGCTGCTTCTTCTAAGGCATTTCGAATTATCTCTTTCCTTCTTTGATGATTCACAATTACCCAGTTTTCTTCAAGAATGCGTTCGTAATCTTTTATTGAATTAATGGGAATCATCTTATTTTTTTGAATATAGTGACCTCGGGTCAGATTCCCATATGGGATATTTTCAATCGAAAGTGGAATTACTTCGTCATTAAAAAGAACGAGAAAATATCGTATCGGTCGCGCGAAGGAAGCTTTTTTATTGCTCCAGCGCATTCGCTTCGGAAAAGGAATGGAAAGCACGATTTCCTCAAGCACTGTCGGAATAATATCTTTTGTGCGTTTCCCCTCAAGCCGTTTTTTGCAAAACACATATTCCCCCTTGTCAGTACTCTTTTTATAGACCGATGAAATTGACACATTGTTGCTGTGCATAAAGCCAAGCAATGCTTTCGTCGGATTTCCATTCTCATCATACGCGGCTTTCGCTGACGGTCCTTTTATTTCTTCTTCCACCGATTCTTGCGATAGAGCAATCTCATCGCCTAAAATCGCAATGCGGCGCGGCGTCGCATACACAACTATGTTTCGATAGGTAATGCGATTTTCGGCTAACTTTTTGCGAAACATGCTCTCAACATAATCAATCGCAGGAGGGATATATCCCGCAGGAATTTCTTCTGTGCCAATTTCACAGAGAAAATTTATATTGCCCGTTGCGGTATTATTTTTATCCATACGCTTTTCTCCTTTATTTTTGTAAAAAAGATTATAACAATACGATTCCCTCACGCCAATTCAAGGATAACGCAACCAAGCCAAAACATCCACTAAAAACCACTTTCGCTATTGATATTCATTTGATGGAAAGCGGTTTTTAAAAAGGCCCACAAAATTATTCAACGGACTTTGGAAGAATGCAATTTATCTCTTCAACTTTTTTGATCTTCTTTCTTTTTGTCAATGTCTTTACGCAGATCACATTAGCATGATTTTATGCGTGTATCTCGCAGTACTTATTCGTGGAAAGATTGTTAATCTTCAGAACAAATTTACCTGCGGGAGTTGTTCAACTACACAACCGCTTCGAAAAACATTCCAGGTAAAACTGAAGAAACGCCGCGTACGGTGCCCTTTGCTGTATATCGAGTTAGATTTGTATTTTCAACAATACTCAAAAGCCTATCCCTTTCTTCGGGTAAAGGTTTGTAATAAACTACTCCCTGACTTTCACGCGTTATTCGCGAAACTCGTTCAATTTTCCGTTCAGCATAGATTGGCCATAGATAAATCTTCTCAACCAATGCTGTTTCTCTGCTTCGATCGACGAATGTTAACTCTGAAAGGCCTGTGGAGATTCTCATATCGATTATATCGGCACATGGGCATACGTTCTTTAATTCACGCAAAAAACAAACATATAAAAAATACGGAAATTCATGAAATTTTTTATTGCACTTTTTCATTCAGTTTTCATCATCGAAATCAGCAACATTTATTTTTTTACTATCATTCGCGCGAACATTATGGAATTTACGAAAACGCATATGGTTTTGCTCATTCTCGCAGTCAGCACAAGTATTTTCCTTTTCTGTACCATTTCGAAAAGGAAACATTCGCTCGATCATCCGAATTTGCGCCGATTTAACGATCACGAAATCAACAACATTATCATCACTGCGTGGGAACAGGTGAGCATGAAAAATTATGAATCAGCCGCATTGGACTTTGAACGACTTATAAAAAAAGATTACATCGACGATGATATTCTTTTTGGTGCAGCCATTTCCCATTATTTTACTCGCAAAAAAACAAAAGCGTTAGAATTTTGCACTGCTGCGTTAGAAAAAAATCCACAACATTTCGAAGCGCTCTTCCTTCGCGCACAGATCTATAATGACCTCGGAAATACCAACGCCGCCCGTACTGATTTTAAAAAATTGGCAACAATGGAATTTCATAAGGATTTGATCTGTGGCTACTACTTTTTCGATAACGACATTGCCAATAAACAAATTTTCGAGTCGAGAAAACGAGCAGCGTTCGAAGCACTAAATCTATAGCAATGGATAATAAACGAGCGCAAAAAATACTTTCCCTTTTACAAAAACACTATGGCGATGTAACACCAGATCTTTCCTTTTATGGTCTATACCAACTCGTCATTGCAGTGGTGCTTTCTGCCCAAACCACCGATAAACAAGTAAATAAGGTAACTGGAGAACTTTTTAAAAAATATCCAAACTTTTCTGCATTAGCTTCAGCAAAACAATCGGATATTGAAAAAATAATAAAACCGATTGGATTTTTTCGAATAAAATCGAAAAACATTATCAAACTTGCCAACGTAGTGCTCAACCATTTTGGGGGGGAAATCCCTCACACGCTGAAAGAATTAATGGAGCTCCCAGGGATAGGGCGAAAGTCAGCAAATGTTATTCTTTCAATTGGATTTGGCATTCCTGCCTTTGCGGTAGACACTCATATAATACGCGTTGCAAATAGGATTGGATTTGTGCGATCGAAAAAACCACTCGATGTCGAAAGAGCGTTAACTTCACAAATATCAGAAAAATACTGGAACTCTTCCCATTTAATATTCATTCGCCATGGAAGAATGCTCTGTACAGCGAGAAAACCGCGGTGCGGCGAATGTCCCATCAATTCGCTTTGCGATTTTTTTTGTAATACTCATAAAAGGTAGCTATTGATAAGGGATCATTCCTTTGAATATTATTTTCATCGGCTGGATCTTGGCCCGTGATTTTTTTTAACGCATCGTATGCGGCAATTGAAATTTTGAAGTTAATCCCTGTAAGATAATCGATAAGTAATGGAATCGCTTTTGCATCCTTTATCTCGCCTAACACGGAAATTCCGAAGATAATAAAATTTTCATTCTTATTATCTGCATCATTCATCATCTTTAACAAAATTTCCGTTTTGCCACCTGCATTCTTCGCAACCAATGAAATATAATTCGACGCTAATGTGAAATCTGCTGCTGGATCTTTGGTTTTTTCTTTGACCGAATGAATAAGCTTTTCAAATGACAAAGGAATTTGTTTTTCAACGAGTATCCCTGCAACAAAATTCACCTGTTCGATTGTGCCAGATGTGACTAAATTTTCCCAATGAGCAGGAGAAAACGGTACCTCCTTTTTCTGGCTAACAAGTACATCGATGTATTCTCTTACAAATGAATATTCATGGTATTCCACAATCGATTTCCCAACATCGCTAATAGGAAATGAAAAACCATATCTCATAAGAGTAAGACCCGCGACTATATGCCGATATGAATCGATTGGCGAAAATCGAAAAATAATATAGTACGATGTGACAATCATCCCAACTATGAGACCAGCAATTGCCGAAGCATGGACTAACGACCATTTTTTTCCTTCAGATCCCAAAAGACCATAAAACAGGCAATAAAATATCACCAAAAGTTTTGAAAATTTCACCACAACAAGTCCAAGCCCATGGGGGAAAATAATTCCTAAGTATTTGTCTGCGATAAAATATATGATCGATGATCCGAAAAAAAGTAAAATTTTAAACGTAGGGTTAAATTTTGTTTTTAGAATAATAAAAAGGAGCAAGGAATAGATGACAATGTTCGAATACCTCCCATTTAAAAGGCTTAAAATTGGGTTCCACGGCCAGTTTGGTAGACGGAGATAATCGATCAACGTAAACACAATAGTGATACCATAGATGACAAGTAAAGGGGCTATGCCCATTTCGAAAAGAACAAAAAGATCACTTTTCCGCCCAAATCTTCTCTTGTATAATTCCTTTAACCTTTCAATATCAATCGATGAATAATTATATACAAGATAAAAGGAAAACACGAAAAGATAAACGCGAACGATGATTGAAATCCCATACCATGTATAATACAAATTAAAAATGAGATTGAAAATTAAAAGGAAAATCAAAAGATATACGAAAGTCCGCATTCTTCGATAGTGAATAGTTAAAAGCGACATATCCCACCCTCACCCGCGCAGCAATACCGCACGGGGTATTCCTGCATAATCGTTGAAAAAGTTGACGTAATATCCATACGTTTTTGCGTAGGTCCCAATATCTTCTTTCATACCTTCACCTATTTCGAGAATTAATATTCCTCCCTCGCGAAGGTGATATCTTGCGTTACTTATAATGCGATACAATATTTCCTTTCCGTTATCCCCACAATATAAAGCTATCCCCGGCTCAAAAGAAAGTTCTTTAGGAAGCAATCCGATATTTCGATACCCAATATACGGAGGATTAGAAAGTATGACATCAAATTTTTTCCCGCGACAAGGAGAGAGCAGATCTCCCTGAAAAAAATATATCGCATCTTTCCCCAAAATCCTGGCCGCATTTGCTTTCGCAACTTGCAATGCTGCAAATGAAATATCCGACGCATAAACATCGCAATCTGGTCTATAATATTTTAATGTGACGGAAATTATCCCTGAACCAGTCCCAACATCAAGCACCATCGAAGATTTTGGAGCATACGAAATCGCCAAATCGACAATTAACTCTGTTTCGGGACGAGGGATTAAGACACGATGATCGACATAAAATTCTAAAGAATAAAATTCCTTTTTCCCAATAATATACGCAATTGGTTCTTTGTTTTTTCTGCGTTCTTTATATTCACATATCCTTGCCAACTCCTCATCGGTAAGTTTTTTTTCATCGCGTGCAAAAAGCATATACCGATCCCACTCCAACGCATGTGCAAGCAGCACTTCCGCATCAAGATGTGCTGTTGGACTCCCTGATTTTTCAAATGACGAGGTTAGAATTGCAAGCGCTTGTTTTACTGTCATCGACATTATGCCTTCAAAAGTTCTGCAATTTCTCTTTGCTTTAACGGTTCGACGATTGCATCCAATTCTCCATTTAACACCGCTTCCAAATTATATAGAGTAAGGCCAATTCGATGATCTGTTACCCTCGATTGCGGAAAATTATACGTTCTAATTCGTTCGCTTCTGTCCCCGCTCCCCACCTGATTGCGCCGCGTTTCAACCTCTTTTTGCCTGCGTTCTTCTTCCATTTTTTCAAGAAGGCGGGCCCGCAGAACTCTCATTGCCTTCATTTTATTTTTCAGCTGTGACTTTTCATCCTGGCATGTAACAACTATTCCAGTGGGT
>JAOAAF010000137.1 GCA_026419015.1 Spirochaetota bacterium | reverse complement strand
ATTTAGTTGTTGGGTATAATTGCCTTCTCAAATTTGACAAAAATAAAATTTGTTGGCATATAACCTGGGAACTTGCAGAAAAATACTCACAAAAACTAAATTGCTAAATAAATTTCTCACATCGTTGAACGCACAACTTGCTTACATGAGGAGTGAGAGCAGTAGTTATTTTATATTATTTGTATATACATTTGGACCCAAATAAATTATTTTATAATCGAATGTTGTGGGAATTCGTTGCCACAATTGAATGTATAAGGGGTCCTTGACAAATTTGATAGAGCACAGTAAATTATAAGTGGAATGGGAATATAAATTAAATATAATTTTATGGTGGATGAGGAGGTTTTATTTCTTAATGAATGCCAATGGCGATGAGAAATTGCGCATTTTATCTTTGGATGATGACAAGATATATCGTGCAATATTCGAAGCTGCAAAAGATGCAATCTTTTTAATGAAAGATAGCATTTTTATTGATTGTAATCCACAGGCAGCATTGCTTTTTGGATGTACGCGTGAAGAGATACTCTACCAAAGTCCTGTCCGTTTTTCGCCGAGGCTGCAACCCGATGGCATAAGCTCAGAATTAAAAGCATCGCAAATGATAGATTTGGCGCTCCAGAGAGGGAGCAATTGTTTTGATTGGACTCATAGTAGAGCGGATGGCAGCCTTATTCAGACAGAGGTAACTCTTGCATGCTTTGACCATAAAGGGGAAAAATATCTCATTGCAATTGTGCGCGATGTCACAGAACGCCGCAAAATTGAAGCAGAACTTGCGCGCCATAAGGCATATCTTGAAGAAATTATTCGCGAAAGAACAGAGGAACTTAATAGAGAACTTATAAAGCACAGAGAAACTGAAAAAGCGCTTCGAAGGAGCGAACAGCTTTTGCGCGATGTTATCGATAAAATCGATGCAGTAATATACGTTGCGGATTTGCAAACATACGAAATCCTTCTTATAAACGAGTATGTAGAAAAAAGGTGGGGCGATATTACGGGGAAGCTCTGTTGGCAATCTCTTCAGAAAGGCCAGAGTGGCCCTTGCCCATTTTGCACCAATCATCTTTTAGTGGATAAAAACGGAAATCCAACAGGTGTACATACGTGGGAATTTCAGAATACCATTACAGGACAATGGTTTCAGTGTCGTGATATCGCGATGAGGTGGAACGATGGCAGGTTAGTTCGCATGGAAATCGCAACAGATATCACTGATCTTCGATTAGCAAAAGAAAAGGCTGAATCGGCAGATAAATTGAAATCTGCATTTTTAGCAACAATGTCGCATGAGTTGCGAACACCGCTCAATTCGATTATAGGGTTCTCAGGGATTTTGCTCCAAGGGCTTGCAGGAGAGCTCAATGCTGAACAGAAAAAACAGCTTGGGATGATATATAGCAGTGCAGAGCATCTTTTGGATTTGGTGAACGATGTGTTAGATCTTTCGAAAATCGAAGCAGGTCAATTAACTCTCACGTACGAAGAATTTGATCTTTTCCACCTATTGGAACGGGTAGTGTCAACAGCGCGTCAACATGCGGAAAAAAAGAATCTTTTTATAAAACTATCGTGTCCACATGAAGCATGCCCAATCGTGAGCGATAGGAGGCGCGTTGAGCAAATTTTGCTTAACCTTATTGTAAATGGGATAAAGTTTACAGAATACGGAGGTGTTACGATAATCGGGAAAAGGGATGCCGATTTTGTAAAAGTCATGGTGCAGGATTCTGGAATTGGCATTAAAAGAGAGGATATGGATAAGCTTTTTAAACCTTTTTCACAAATCGATTTTGGAGCAAACAAACATTATCAAGGGACAGGTTTAGGGCTTTCGATTTGTAAAAGGCTGGTGGAGCTTCTTGGTGGGGAAATTGGCGTAGAGAGCGAATGGGGCGTGGGAAGCACATTTTGGTTTACTTTACCAACAAAAAAGGAGGTCGGGAGAAATTTTAATGGGGAAAAAGATACTTTATATCGAGGACAATGAGCAAAATTATTATCTTGTCCAATTTATATTAAAACACCATGAGTATGAAGTCTTATGGGCAAAGGATGGAAAAGAAGGAATTGAAATGGCGGCACGGATTCAGCCAGATTTAATCCTTCTCGATATTCAATTGCCTATTGTTGATGGCTATGCAGTGGCGAAAGCGATTCGAAGAAACCCGCAACTGGAGGATATACCCATTGTTGCGCTCACCTCATATGCAATGCTTGGCGATCGTGAAAAAGCAATTGAGGCGGGATGTACGGGATACATAGAAAAACCCATTAAACCTGAAATTTTTGCCAATCAAATTAAGGCATACTTTGAAAAAAATGAAATAGCGAAATAACAATAAAGCAATGAGTGTGGTGAGAAACATACTTGTCGTCGATGATATCGAAGAAAATCGATATATGTTGGTTTCGCTTCTTTCGGGCAATGGGTATCATGTAATAGCAAAATCAAACGGATTAGAAGCGTTCAAATATGCAAAAGAAAATCCTCCCGATTTAGTGATTACTGATATACTCATGCCAGTGATGGATGGATTTGAACTTTGCAAGCAGTGGAAGCAGGATGAAGAATTAAAATCTATTCCCTTTATTATATACACGGCTACCTACAC
The DNA here is from genome assembly GCA_026419015.1 of Spirochaetota bacterium. GTDB lineage: Bacteria > Spirochaetota > UBA4802 > UBA4802 > JAGODF01 > DYLV01. Next base: position 4,438 of record JAOAAF010000137.1, on the reverse strand, counting down.
CGATGCGAAGGACGAAAAGTTGGCGCTCGATCTTGGTGCAGATCGATTTATCATAAAACCTCAAAAGCCTGAAGTACTGCTCGAGATTATTCGCACAATAATTGAAGAATATAAAAAGCAAAATAGGCCCGAAGTGGAATCTATTACTGCAGATGAACTCTCATTCCTTTCACAGCATCGCAAAGCGCTTGCTCGAAAACTCAGTCGCAAACTACGGCAGCTCGAGCATGAGGTTTCCCAACACAGGCAGACTCTTCGTTTCCTCGATTCGATTATCGAAAATATTCCGAGCATCATATTTATTAAAGAAGCTACGCGCCTTACATTTGTTCGATTCAATAAAGCTGGCGAAAAATTTTTAGGCATCTCACAAAATGAACTTATTGGGAAAACCGATTACGATATTTTTCCTACAGAGCAGGCTGAGGCAAATGTGAGAGCCGATAGAGAAGTAATAAGCAATAAAAGGATGGTTGAAATTTTTGAAGCGCAACTTTACAGCAAAGCGAAAGGCAATCGCATTGTTCATGCAAGAAAAATTCCACTTTTTAATGAAAAAGACGAGGTGGTTTTTGTTCTTAGTATTGCTGAGGATATAACCGAACAAAAACAGCTTGCAGAAGAAAAAAACCGTTTGCAACAGCAAATATGGCAGATTCAAAAGCTCGAATCGATTGGAAGATTTGCCGGCAGCATCGCCCACGATTTCAATAATTTGCTATCCGTAATACTCGGATATGCAAATCTATTACTGGAAAGTTTCGCTCACGATGATCCAAGGCGCGCTGAAATCTATGAGATTTACCGCGCGGGTGAAAGCGCTGCGGCACTGTGCAAACAACTCCTCACCTTTAGCAGAAAACAGGTATTACGCGCGACAAATGTCGATCTCAATAAGGTGGTGAAAGGATTGCAACAAATGCTTCGGCGCCTTGTGCCCGAAAATATTTCATTAGAATTTGTATTTTCGCTTAAACCCGCAATCGTATTAACCGATCCATCGCAAATGGAGCAGCTGATCATGAATTTGGTTGTAAATTCACGCGATGCGATGCCTAATGGAGGGCGGTTAGTGATCTCGGTTGCAAAGAGAACAATTGCCGATAATGAAATTCAACCGTATGAGGGAAAGCCAGGGGATTACGTGGAACTTACGGTTTCCGATACAGGTATCGGAATGAATGAAGACGTGCTCTCTCATGTGTTTGAACCATTTTACACCACGAAGGAAGAAGGGAGGGGGGTTGGATTGGGGCTTTCGACCGTGTACGGAATCGTGAAGCAAAGTGGAGGATTTATTCGTATAGAGAGTTCGGTAGGGGTAGGTACTGCAGTGCGAATATTTCTACCCGAATCGAAAGAAACCACGAGTGAAGATTTTGTGCGAGATGCGAAAATCGATACGACGCCTTATGGGGAAAGGAAAATTTTTCTCGTAGTGGAAGACGACGAAGCGGTGCTTGCTTTAATAGTAAAGATGCTTAGCTCCTTCGGGTATCGGGTTATCGCTGCGAAATGTTGTGCAGAGGCAACGCAGCAAATGCGTTCGATGAGCAATATTGATGTACTTCTGTGCGATGTGGTACTCCCCGATGGAAGAGGAGATGAACTATATGAGACGGTGAAATCAATTTTCCCAGGTTTACGGGTAATTTTTATTTCAGGCTATTGGGATGATTTATTATCGAAAAAAATTTCACAATTACCTCATGCGGCGATGATTTTAAAACCATTTTCGATACAAGACCTCAAAGAGCGCATCGCCTCGTTATTAGTGCAATAATCTTTAATCTTTCATGTTGATGATTGTTGAATGCACTCAAATCGCTCATTCGGAGAAAAACAATTTCAAATATTTCCAAAGCGACTGTGCATAATCCAGTTTGATCTTTGTTTCAACTGACCAGCTTGACGTAGGAAAAATTTTTAAGGTTTTTTTAAAATCGCTTATTGCCTTTAATAGATATTCTTCTGCAATGTGGCGTTTAAAGCTGCCGCGGTTGTGTCGATCATAAAAAATTTCTTTGTGAGCCACATGCAACGCATCATCGCCTTTCCTGTATTGTCGAAACGCAGCAACATCGGCAACGTTTTCATAGGACTCGATTATGTTTAGGCATTCCGAAGCTCGATAAAAATTAAAAACCATTTCTGTGAATACAGTAAAATGTTCGATGAGTTCGCTGTCGTCGGTAAGCTCCATGAATGAACGGATTGCATGGTAATTTTTTCGAAGAGTAAAAACGACTTCGTTAAAAATACCTTTGTTTAAAATTTGTTCCCTTTGAGGAATGTTGTAGAGATGATATTGAAAATATTTATAGAGTGCTTCTTTTATTGCTTCACGGTGTTTTATGAAGCGCTGGATGAGCAATTCGCGCTCGATTTCTTTTTGAAATTTGTTCGTGCGGGTATGTTCGTGGACATGTTGTGCTGGGGTTTGCAAATTTTCTTCTGGATGGATATCGTGCGCAATATCTGAAGACATTTTAAATCGGTGGACCATTACCGTGTTATAAGAGTTATTGAGCATTGACATCATTTCGTGTGCCCATTGCAAGCGGTGAGGATTTTTATCGGGATGATATTTTAATGCGAGCATCTTGTATGCGCGAGAGATTTCTTCGTTTGAGGCATTTTCGCTTACTCCAAGCACCCGATAGCATTCGCGGATATCCATAGATTTTGCTAACGACAATTATTGTTATTGTGATAAGTAAAATTGATAATGTGAGGTGTTCCTGTAAAGCATTTTTAAGGTATATATGTTTCGAAAATCGAAAAAACTACAAAAGTCATTCGGAATAAATTTGTTTGACATAGATGGGATGTTTTACGATTGTTGCTCGAGATTGCAGGAGTATGTACGATATGTACATGAAATGTTTATAGATAAGAGAGGGTGTGATGAGAAAACTCATAACCATTCTGTGTGTCTTCGGTATGTTTTTTTGGTTGTCGAACGTTTTTGCGGCAAATGACTTACCAGCTGGTCAACAAATGGTAGCGAGCCAGCACGAACAGCATGCTGCATCCCATGGTGGTGAACAGAGCTTTGACGGAAGCAGGCTTCCGCTGTGGTCGGTACTTCCATTTGTCGGGATATTGCTTTCCATTGCACTTTTTCCCCTTTTTGCACCGCATTTTTGGCATCACCATTATCCGAAAGTGTCGCTTTTTTGGGCACTCGTATTTGCTGTCCCATTTCTAATAGTTTATAAAGGCGCAGCCTGGCATGAAATCCTACATATTTATATCATTGATTATATTCCTTTCATTATATTGCTGGGTGGGTTATTTACTGTTGCCGGAGGCATTCACGTCCGTGGTACGCTGCGTGGAACTCCAATGGTGAATTCAGTATTATTGCTCATTGGTACTGTCATCGCTTCGTGGGTGGGTACCACGGGGGCCGCGATGGTGCTCATCCGCCCAATGTTGCGGTCAAATGCTTGGCGAAAATATAAAGTCCATACCATTGTGTTTTTTATATTTCTCGTGTGCAATATTGGTGGTTCGCTCACCCCACTTGGCGATCCGCCATTGTTTTTGGGATTTTTGCATGGAGTTCCTTTTTTCTGGACATTTAAGCTTCTGCCGCTGATGGGTTTTGTAGTGGTAATTCTTATGGCAATATATTACATGTTGGATTTATATTATTACAAAAAAGAAGATCATACGAAAATCGATAACACGGTAAAAGAGCCGCTGAAAATCGAAGGAGCGCATAATTTTCTATTTCTTGCAGGGATTGTGGGTGCAGTGTTGTTTAGCGGCCTTGTGCATTTAGGCGAAGTTTCAGTTCTTGGAATTCATCAGGGGATTGCTAACCTTATTAAAGACGGTACGATTATTCTGATGGCTATTCTTTCAATGGTTACCACCAAAAAGGAATATCGCGAAGCGAATGAATTTACGTGGGAACCCATAAAAGAAGTGGCATATCTTTTTGCGGGAATTTTTATGACAATCATTCCCGCATTGGCAATCTTGAGGGCAGGCGAACATGGGGCGCTTTCGTTTTTGATTCGCACAGCAGAAAAACCCGCTCAATATTTTTGGTTAACCGGTGTTCTATCAAGTTTTCTCGACAATGCGCCAACATATTTGACCTATTTTAATACGGCATTGGGGAAATTCTTCCCTGGCCAGCCCGAGGCAACTGCAGTCGCACAGCTTATTACCGATACGGTTATCCCGGGAATGGGAGGAATTCGATACAGCGACTATCTTTTAGCGATATCGGCGGGTGCTGTTTTTATGGGTGCAAACACCTATATTGGCAATGCGCCGAATTTTATGGTTCGCTCCATTGCCGAGGAAGCGGGAATTCCCATGCCGAGCTTTTTTGGTTACATGTTTAAGTATTCGATTCCAATTCTCATTGTGATATTCATCCTTGTTACTGTTGTATTTTTTTAAAAAGGATGTTGTAATG
>JAOAAF010000136.1 GCA_026419015.1 Spirochaetota bacterium | reverse complement strand
GCAAATTTCTAAACCATAAGGGATCTGCCATGTTGGTGATTCCACCGGTGGTGTGCCCTTCCTGAAGTTTCTGAAAACCGATTGCCATCACCACATCGTACATGCCAGAGGCAACTAAGCTGTCGGCTGCACACATAAGCGTGGTGCCCACAGTGCCCCCTGTGGTAAGGCGAAAGCAATCTTTCCCGTATGCACCCGAACCAAGCGAATGCCATAAATCGGGCTGGTGCACCATTTCAAAAAGCTCCATGTTGCCATGGACAATGCACTCGATATCGTTCATCGTCAAATTTGCATCTTTCAGCGCCGCACTCACTGCTTCGTGAAGCATTTCTGGCTGGTTGACATCTTCTCTGTGGCTGGAATGTTTCGTTTGCCCAACACCGACAATTCCAACATGTCGATTTTTTTTCCTGTATGCCATAGGCTCCTCCTTACACTTCCATAATTACCACTGCCTGGTGCTGCCCAGCAGCGCCATAAGTGCCGTGCGCAAGCGCGCGCGTGACACTCTTCACCTGGCGTTCCCCCGCTTCCCCGCGAAGCTGCAAAAAACACTCTATTGCGCGCGCGGCACCACCCAAAAGGAGCGGATTTCCATTCAAATGTCCACCCGACATATTTACATGAAACTCATCCATCCCGCCGGCATCGATCCACTCGCCGCCTTTGCCTTCATCGGCGATTCCAATTCCCTCTGCCCACATGGGAAGCTGATAAGCCGCATGGTCAGAAAGCTCAAAAAGTTGAATCTCCTTTCTGGGATCTTTGATGCCCGCTTTCGCATAGGCGCGCCGAGAAGCTTCTTTTAGTGCAAAATTGCTGGTAAGATCTTTATCACCCAAAAAGTAGGCATCCATGCAGCTGGCATATGCAGTGATCCACACAGGAGCGTTGGTGAACTCTTTCGCGCGCTCTTCACAACACAAAAGCATTCCAAATGCCCAATCGGTAATAGGATAGTAATGCAGTGTGCGTATTGGATCGCAGAGCATTGGCGATTCCATCACCGTTTTTTCATCGACCATCGGGTTTTCGCGCGCGTAAGGATTTTTCTTTGCATTCTGGCGGGATCGAACGACAACTTTTGCTAAATGCCGATCATCGACCTTTGATTTTTCCATATATGCGCGCGCCTGTAAAGCGTCGACAATTTGAAAATCCAATCCAAGAGGTCTGCAGTAAAAAGGATCGAATGCCAAATTTGTGCACATTTGGCGGCTTTCGCTTTGGGACTCTTTCATGTGTCCCATATAAAGAATTACATCATCGTGCCCCGAGAGAATGCAGGCCATCGCATAACCAAGCCCGTTTATGCTTTCCTGAGCCATTTTTTCTTCCCCGCGAAAGTGCGCGCCGAGCACATCGGTCATACCATTGTTCGAAATAGTTCGCGCATCGAACACATCGTCCGAACACGAGATAACAGACCGAATCCCCTTTTCCATATCAAACGTGACGCGCGTCTGTTCCATAATAGATTCGAAGCATTCCAAAAGCATGTTTTGAAAACGCGCATGAACCAACGCAGGTTCGTTTTTTATTTGCGCCACTGCGCAGATGGCGACTCGCTTACCCATTAGTATTCCTCCTTATTTTATAATTTTGTAAATCGATAACACAACGACAATCTCATTCGAGTTAAATTTTATTTACTTTAAAAATAAAAATAACTATAAAAAGCAGTTCCAGAAATCCCCAGCTTTAATTGCTTTAATAATTGAATCCTTATTGCGCCTGGCATCGAGCTCAATCCACGCTCTCCCGATGCCCACCAAACCGTGTGCATCGTCGGAAGCAATTTTTGGAAGCGAAATGTTTATCTCTTCAAATTCTCTAACGCGAAACCCTTTCGAAGTAATTTCCACCGCATCGATCGGATACATCCCTGAAAGAAACTCAACTCGCTCGCATACCTGTGCTGCCGAAAGGCCGTACTCGCTTAAATGATTAAAGACATGTAACACCTCACTTACGCCCTCAATGCGATTTATATGCATATATCCTTTTGCAAATACTGTGAGCTCTACACCGTGAAAGACAATCATATCGGTTTTCACGCGCGCATATTCTTCACGGTAATTTGGCTTAAGGAGATAATCGTGATCGGTAAATGCGATGAAATCATATCCGCGCCTGCTGTATTCATCGGCAACCTGCTGGGGGGAAAGATCGCCGTCTGAACAGTTTGTGTGAATATGAATGCATCCCTTCATTAACATCCATAAAAACCAAGAGTTTTGAAAGATCGCGCATTGTAAATTGAATGGTCAACCAACCAATTTTCATGGATAAAAAAACGCGAAACATTCGCATATTTGCAGACAACAAAAAATGGTTTCATGTTCAATATTTTGGTTAGTCAACCAATCAACAACAATAATAAAATAAAAAAATTGCCGTGCATCGTCAATACCAAAACGAAATTTTTCTCCCTTATTCGCAAAAAAATTACAAATCGAAATAAGGTTTAAGAATACTTTATCCTTGACAACCATATTGAAAACGCAATATCATAAAAGCGTGAGCCATTTCAAATACATCGTATATCTAACATTACCTCTTTCGCTGTGTGCCAACTTCTCGTGCGCAAACCAACCTACCTTCTTTGAGCTCGATCTTTCGGGCGAGTGGCATTTGATGCACGGCAATGGTTTACAGTACGCCTCGTATGAGATTGACGATTCTTCGTGGCCAAAGATTTTGCTCCCATCCCGCCAGCTTATGCCATCACAATTAAAGCGAAAATCTGAAGGCTCAATGAAAATCGACTTTTCTGCAAAAAGCGGGTTTGTATGGTATCGTCGAAATTTTGTGCTTCACGAAATACCTCGCGAAAAGCTTCTCTTTCAGGTCGGCGAGATTATGAATGCCGACATTGTGTACCTCAATGGGTTTCGCATCGGTTCAAGCGGCCGCTTCCCTCCAGAATTTAAATCCGCATGGGGGCAGTTTCGCAGCTATGAAATTCAACCCTCGCTCCTTAAAAAAGGGAAAAACGTTATCTCAATGTGCGTGTATTTCGATTCCGAAGCGTGGATCATGCCACCCATTCGAATCGTTGATTATAATACGGGTATAAAAGAAAAGATGCTCGCCGATATTTTCCGCATCCATGGCATTCAGGCAATGAGCATTTCACTTGTGGGAATCTTTGCGTTCTTTTTTTACCTTTATATGCGCCGAACAAAGGAAATTTATTATCTCTACTTTTCGCTGTGCTGCATTTCTCTGTCTATTACTATGGCGCTGTGCTTTGTTGAAAATTTATATCCCGATATTCGCATCTCCTCAAATACCTTATTAAAAATTACTCAGCCTCCGCTTGTGTTTTTCCCACCCCTTCTTGCAATTTTTTACAGAAGCTACTGTGCATTTCCTGTCTCGCCGATGCGCTTTGTTCTCTATTTTCTCCCTCCATTTATTATTTCCGCGATGATTATTGCAGCGCCGACAAGGTACTATATTCTTTTTTTCCGAAACGCATTCCTTTTGACCATTCCGCTTTATATGACCGATCTTTTTTATATTTCAATTCGCCAACTTATTCGGCGCAACAAAAGAGGCCTTCTTATGTTTTTTGCACTCATTCCAATTGTGTTGTTGGGAAGCATCGATATTCTCGCATTCACGGCTGGACTTGTTAACACCAGCATGGCTCTCTATTTGTATGGCATTCCCGCAATGCTTTTCATTTTCGCGCTTTATTTAGTAAACAGATTTGTTACATCCCTTAACCAAACTGAAAAGTTAAACGTCGCACTTCGCGAATCCATTATGGAAAACATGCGGCTTGCGGCTTTGGAGCGCGAACTAGAACTTGCGCGCAACATACAGCTTTCTACCCTTTCGCGCGCGATTCCATCATCGCCGTTTTTTGATATTGCGGTAAAATATGTCCCAGCGGAAAAAATAGGCGGCGATTACTATAGTTTTCATATGCCTGCACCTGATCAAATTGGGGTTCTCATTTCAGATGTCTCTGGGCACGGGGTGCCCGCTGCTCTTATTGCCTCGATGCTCAATGTGCTTTCGGAAATGTTTTCATATCTTGCCGATCGACCCGACTTACTCCTTTCGGAACTCAACAGAAATATGATGGGCAATATTGAAAATCAATTCATCACCACAGCATACGGATTTATAGACTATAAAAACAAAACGCTGCTCTATGCGCGCGCTGGCCATTTACCACTTTTAATAATTCGCCGCGAACGAAACTATCTCGAAGAATTTCTTCCACGAGGTCGCGCAATTGGCCTTTCCAAAGAAAACGAATACCATGTAAATTCAATTAATATTTCACGAGGTGATAGAATAATCTTCTACACCGATTGCGCAATTGAAGCGTTCAACCAGGAAAAATTGCTTTTCGGAGAAGAACGCTTTAAAGAACTTCTGCTGCGCGAAAGCGCGAAAAGCCCACAATCCCTTTCGGAATACATTTGTCGTGAGTTGCACAAGTGGGCGGGCGGTTCTCTCGAAGACGATCTCACTCTCATTATCATCGATATTCAATGATTGGACATCACAAATTATTTACATACCATCGCCATAATTCCGTACTCTCACTCCAAAAAAATTTTAAATTGACAACAAGCAACATGGCTGTGTATTCTTTGCCATGTGAATTTTATAAACCAATATTGCGCGATGCCCAATATCCACTGAGTTTGTATATAAATTAAAATTGCAAAGATTACGGAGGAAAAATGGGATTTGCAATACGAATATATGAAGCATTCAAAGAAGACGAGGTAAAGGCAAAGGTGTTGGCAGAATTTATTGAAAAAGTTGAAGAAGCCATAAACATAAACCAAGTAGCAACGCGGCAAGATTTGCATGTACAAGAATTAAAAATTACAAAAGAAATCGAACAAGTGCGTGCTGATCTTACAAAAGAAATCGAACAAGTGCGCGCTGATCTTACAAAAGAAATCGAACAAGTGCGCGCTGATCTTACAAAAGAAATCGAACAAGTGCGCGCTGATCTTACAAAAGAAATCGAAAAGCTGCGTGTAGACATGAAAGAGATCGAATTAAAATTAACCAAAGAAATACAGAACGTCCGCGTCGAAATCGAACGCGTGCGCGGAGAAATTCAACAAGCAAAATCAAGCATTTTAAAATGGACAATCGGTTTTTTAACGATGCAAACAATCACACTCCTTGGCGTTGTTGTGGGATTATTCCAATTTTTAAAGTAAACCGAGATGTGCTCTTTTAGCAATCACCTTATCCCATGCGGCGCACATGCGCAAAAAAGAACTCATCGCTTACGGCGTTTTACCGAAAAACCAAATTTCGCAATCGGTTTCGATGTGCGGCAATAATGCCCGTGATTGTAACATAGAAGCCCTGCTCGCTCCAAGTGAAATCGGCCTTTTTTGTCAATGAGCGCTTCATCGGCATGCACGGCAACGACGCGCGAAATGAACAGATGATGGCTTCCGAGCTTAACGATATCCTCTACCGTACATTCGATCGCAAGCGGACACTGCGCAATCAGCGGTGCCCGCACCATCCGCGCCTTTGATTTTACCAACCCAAGGGCATTAAATTTATCCACTTCTGCGCCCGATTTTACCCCACAAAAATCAACCGCGCGCACCATGGATGCAGTTGGGATATTTACCACAAATTCGCGCGAAGCAGCGATGAGCCCGTACGAAAACCGCTGCGGCCGAAGCGAAATCGACAACATCGGGGGCTCTGTGCAAATGGTCCCCGTCCAGGAAACGGTTAACACGTTTTCGCGGCCTGCATGGTGCGATGTCACCAACACGGCAGGAACGGGATACAGCATGGTGCCGGGTTTCCAGAGTTGTTTTGCCATGATACCTCCATAATAATAATGTTTCGCAATACACGCATCCACACCCAAATAAAGATGGATGCAATCACGAGCAAAAAATCGCACAGACAAAAAACGCTTCGAAATTGAAACGCTACTGTCACCACCGTTTGTGCAAACGCCACACAACACGCGCACATGACTTTGCACATGGATAACCACAATCGAACAAAAACGCACGTTTTTTTAAATTTACATTTGACACCATCGATACGTATTTCCATACATGCGCAGCGCATGGAGCTAATTGCACTCATTCTATTTTTCATCACCTACATTGGCACCATTTTCAACCAGCTGCCATATTTTAACATCGACAGGCCATCCGCTGCATTCTTTGGTGCGGTTGCGATGATTTTAACCGGCGTTATTAGCTTTCATGAAGCCGTGCGCGCAATCGATTTTTCCACCATTGCGCTTTTGCTTGGGATGATGATTATCATCGCAGTGCTGGAATTAGACGGATTTTTTGCCTTCATTGCAAAAAAACCATCTCATTTGCGAAAACTCCAATCCAGCTTTTGGTCATTGTAACCGCAGTTACCGGAATCGCAAGCGCGTTTCTGGTCAACGATGCGGTGGTGCTTCTTTTATTTTTTTCTTCGCTTTTTATTGTGGTTCGCGCAGTGGAGATTCATGGAATATTTGAGCCGTTTATTGAACTTGCGGACATTACCGAAGGCATCGCAGGAATGACAGGCGTGCACCTGATAAGCCTCATTCTTTCGCAAGTGGTGAGCAACGTTCCCATGGTCATATTGCTTGTTCCCGTACTAAAAAGCACAGGAAGCGAGCTTTTGTATTTAGCGCTCGCCTCGTCATCGACTCTTGCGGGCAATGCGACAATCATCGGGGCAATGGCAAATCTCATTGTGCTTGAATCCGCCAAAAGAGAAGGCGTGGAAATTGGGTTTATGGAATTTTTAAAACCAGGGCTTGTAGTACTGAGGCTCTCCTGGTGCCGCTCGTTTCGAGAGCCTCAACGAGCGGTTTCGAAAACCTCCACGAGCAGTTTCGAGAACCTCAACGAGCGGTTTCGAAAACCTCCACGAGCAGTTTCGAAAACCTCAACGAGCACCGGTCACTGAGGCTCTCACCAGCCACCGACGGCTGAGGCTCTCGAAGGCTCGCCCTGAGGTTACTCGAAGGGGCGGAAATCCACTTTATGAAAAAAAACGAAAAAATCGCTTGACAAGTTTACGAACAAAATATAACATTTGAAATATAGAAAGTATAGTGTAACTGCACAAACATGCATGGCGGATGAAAAAAAGTTCGCCATTGCAAAAG
>JAOAAF010000012.1:35400-39964 GCA_026419015.1 Spirochaetota bacterium | reverse complement strand
TCGTACGAGTGAAGTAACTTGGATAAAAGTTCTAATCGATCAGCAACGCTTCGAACGCATGGGCAGAAAGCTCGAAAAGAGAATGAAAGAATGATTTCATCCCAGAGATGGGAAGATTCCGTGTTGTAGGAAAGATCAAAACTTCTTCGGCCAATACAACAATCGTCTTCGACGATGAGAAATCCAATTTGCTCTAACTCATCCAAAATGTTCACATCGTTATGGCAACGCCCAAAAAAAATCGATGTGATCGATGGCAAAGCGCTTTCAATTTTTTCCTGATTTAACCAATCGAGCACAGTGGATAACTGTGGGATGGTGTATTCGGGAGGGAAGATAAGTGCATGTGAAAATATTGTCCATAGATCTTTGTTTGTAAGCAAAATTGGTTTTTCTTTCCGCATGTATGAAATGCCGCGCACAGTTCTTCGAAGAGACGAATATAAATGGGCACTTTCGAAGAGTTTTTCATTCGATATTTTTTGAAACGATTTATTTGCGATTTTCTCTATAATTTCCAAAAGAAATGCATTCCAGGGACTGATTGCTGACTCGCCGTATTCTTGCGGAAATGAGGGAACTGTAATTTTTTTTATTTTTTCAGAAGATGGAATGCGATGGCAACAATTCTGTGGTAGTATTACCGCATCGATGAGCGGTTCCATATCGAAAATGCGATCAGGTGATACTACGATGGGATGAATATCGAACGTGCGTAAAATCTCAAAAGGAAGAAAATCGCACGGCAATGCAACCAATGTGTATCCTTTTGCCAGTTTTAGCTGGTGAAGTATTTCTTCCGCATTCTTTTGTGCTTTTGAAACGTGTACACGGTATTCGTTTATCATCGCAAGGTGGTTTTTTAAAATTTATATCGTAAGCGAATAACACTTTAGGATTTCTGACAACAAAAAAAAGAGAGGTGGGGAACCTCTCCTAGCAAGGGTAGTGTATATGAAAGGGCGTTAGTCTAAGAAATCTTGCAAATGGGAAAACTTTTGCTTAATTTTATTCATTGCGCGCACTTCAATTTGCCGAACGGTTTCAGCAGAAACTCCAAATTCATCGCCCAATTCCTTTAAGGTCACAGGTCTGTCATCATCAAAGCCAAATCGCATGCGCAAAATCTTTTTTTCATTTTCTAAGAGAGTTTCCATCGCATTTTCCAATTCCTTTTTTAGTTCATTGCGTGTAAGATTGAAATCGGGAGAAATTGTCTTTCTGTCTTCAACTACTTCAAGCAAGTTAAAGTCTTCATCGCTGGTAGGGTGTTCGAGCGATACCGTTGGTTGAAAAAATTCTAAAATATCGCGTACATCTTTCTCATCCACACCAAGAAGTTCTGCGATTTCTGAAGGAGTTGGTTCAATGCCGTGTTCGGCAAAAAGCATCTCCCGCACTTTAGTAATTTTTTTATAAAGATCGCCTTTACGGATTGGAATTCGAATTGTTCTACTCCTTTTGGCAATAAAGCGAGTGATATAGTGTTTAATCCAGTACGATGCGTATGTGGAAAATCTACATCCCATTTTTGGGTCGAATTTTTCAGCAGCTCTAATTAGCCCAAGATTTCCTTCCTGGATGAGATCTATTATTGAAGGTTCGAAGGCGGTATAATTTTTTGCAATTTTTACCACCAATCGGAGATTTGAGTTTATTAGCTTTTCTTTCGCTTTCTCGTCGCCGAGGCATTTGGATTTTGCAAGATTAATCTCTTCCTCTTGCGAAAGAAGATTAATTTTATTTATTGATAAAAAATATTTTTGTAATTCGCTATGATTGTGAATATTTGCATTTTTCATGAGAAGCCTCACAAACTAAATTTTTCAATAATTTAATAAGCAAATAATGTGCCAATTTTAATTTTTTTTATGGATTAAAGTTTAAAAATTAACAATATGAACGTAATTGGGAAAAAGTATAGAGAATTATTTATACAATTTATGATTTATATAATTTGAATAAATTGTATATGTTAATTATAATATTTTTTGAGCTGCATGAACTGAATTGAACAAATTCGATCTGGCCAAAATTTGAAAAAATAAATGAAAATATAGTCGAAATTGTCAGAATTTCTTTTCGATGATGAAAATGTATAATTTTTATACATGTCAATAATTGATGCTGTATAATTTTTTTACACAAGTGTAGATAATTCTAACGAAAAATAGTAATTAATCACAAATCGGAATGGTAGAACACGTTATTGCTGTACGCAAATCGCGCTGAGCAAGTATTTATTAAAATAGGGAGTTTTCAAAGATAATAATTTCGAAATCATTAGTGGGCAAATCTACTCAATATTCTTGAGAATATTTATCTACTTTTCACAAAATCGTTGACAAAACACCATTTGCATTATATGAGCGAGCAATCACTCTATTAACGAGTGATTTTTAGTTTAAACGGTGTTTTTAGATATTTGTGCAAGGAGGTAATCATGTTGCGGTGGTGTTATGTTATTCTGTTAGCGCTTTTTTCGTGTACATCGTCAATCACTTTACAGGTGCGAAAGGCTGAACCTTTGCCGTCGCAGAAAAGCGATGTCCTGCTTGCCGGAGTTGCTAAAACGGATATCACACCGCGCCCAGGATTGCCAATGATCGGTTATTCTGCCAATGCGAACTATGGGGATGGATTTCGCACGCGACTTTATTCCCGAGCAATTTATTTAAAACCGGCGGATGGCACTCCTATTGCCCTCGTTGCGTGCGATTTGCTTTCGGGGTCAGAGCTCATTCATCGACGGGTGGCTGAACTGGTAGCGAAAAAAACCGATCTTAGGCTTCGAGATATCGTATTGACCGGCACACATACGCATTCAGGGCCAGGGAATTTTTTTGGAAGCAATTTTTATACAATTCATGCCGGAAACAAGGGTGGCATCGATGTAGAGTTTTTAAATTTTCTTACTCACCAGATTGCCAATGCAATCACAGAGGCATATGAGAAACGAAAACCTGCGAAGGTTGCATTAGGAAAAATAGAAGTTTATGGGTTTACTCGGAACCGAAGCATTGAAGCGTATCGCGCAAACATCAATGCCGATCCGCAAAAAGTTACGGACAGGCTCAAAGCGGTAAATCCCTTCATGCATATGCTGAGGGTCGATGTGTTCGATGAGAAATCGCGGAAATATGTTCCCGCAGGTGCATTCACCAGTTTTTCCATTCATGGCACGACCATCCCTTCAGATAACCATCTGTATAATGGCGATGTATATGCGTATATGGAGCGCGAACTTGAATGGCATGTGAAAAAAAAGTATCTTACCGATTTTGTCCACGCAGTATCGAATGCGACTCATGCGGACAACTCCCCGAATGTTGAGAAAGGTCGTCAGGGCTTTAAAGAATCGCGCCGGCTTGGAATTGGTCTTGGGGAAAAATGCATTGCGCTTTTTCAATCGTTGGAGGCGAAACTTCACCAGAATGTAGACGTAAGCACAGCGTTACGTGAAGTTGATTATTATAAAAATAATTCTATCAACGGGATTTCTTTGTGCATCCCCCCTCGAGTGGGCAATACGCTTTTGGCAGGTGCTTCCGATGGAGGTCCAACACCGGTATTGCAATGGCTTCCATTTTTCCGTGAGGGGTCAAAGCGTTGGATTTTTACATGTGGTTGCCATGGTAATCGGCGCATCGCGGGATGGCCTATTCAGTCGATTATCTTACCAAAGGATGAATTTCCTCATCGCATTACATATCAAATTGTGAAAATTCACGATACCCTATTTATTCCTTTGCCCTATGAAGTCACCATGGAGGCAGGACGAAGGATTGCGGAAAGTGCAAAACAACATGCCGAACTGAATGGGATGCGAAATGTGGCGCACTATGTGGTGCTTAGCTGTGCAAATGGCTATACCGGATATTGTACCACACCCGAAGAGTACAGCCAACAGCGATATGAAGGGGGGCATACATTGTATGGACCAAATACCGCACCTTTTGTAGCTGCGCAAGTAGGAGCGCTTGTCGGCGATATGGCGCGTAGCGGAAGGATCGATGAAACCGAACGGGAATGGTCGTTTGTACTTTCATCGCGTACGTTTTATAAAGAATACGATCAACCAAAAGGGCTCAGAGCCCCTTTATGCGAACCAATTTTTGCAAAAGGACGTGGAGAAGAGGAAGATTGTGTAAAATTCCAATGGAAAGATGTTCCCCCCTCTCTAATCGAATGGCATCGCCCATTAGTGTCGATTGAGTCCCGTACCAGTGATGAGGATTGGAAAACGCTTCGCATCGATGGCATTCCCGTTACCGATGAGGGGTATGATGTAGCTGTAGTTTTTTTGTATACAAATGAAGGCGATGGCATGTGGGGATATGAAGCGCGGTGGTATAATCCAGTAAAAAAAGACGGAATCCAATATCGATTTCGGATTGAAGCACGTGGGCATTATCCCGTATTGTATTCGAAAGAATTTAATTTCAATAACATCTCGAAGCATTCCCACAAATAGGGAGGATATATGTGGAATTATCGCCAGTTGTGAAGGAAGCATTGTTTACTGCAATTGAAGAGAGCGGAATTTCGTGTCACAGTGCGTTTA
>JAOAAF010000012.1:4838-35390 GCA_026419015.1 Spirochaetota bacterium | reverse complement strand
GCGTTTAGCATTGCACAGCGCTTTTTCAAATCGCCGGATGAAATCGGCAAAGCAATTGATTTTCTCGCAATAAAAATTACCAAATGCCAGCTTGGCCTTTTTGGCTATGGGAAAGTGAAAAAAATAATCAAACCTGCAGAGCATGTGCCAACACATCTTTATGAATTATTGATCGAGGTAGCGCACGATAATCGAATTTCCTGCAAGGCGTTGTGGGATGTTGCAAATCGCGCGGGCATTGCTAAATTTGAAGCGGCATGTGCGTGTGAAAAACTTGGAATTAAAATTACAGAATGCCAATTAGGAGCATTTTAGTTTCAATTGTTTCAAAATTTCAAAAAACATCGCATATTTTTCATTAAAAAGGATTTTCTTACAAAAGGAATTTCTCTCAGGTGAAGTCGCTACGGATTTTTTGACGTTTGCGTAAAATTTTGCAATGCCCTTAGCTTTTTTAAAAAAAAATGCGTTCTCGCCACAATCCCTTTAATAGAATTTTATTCGCCTGCGAGGGGAATAGATTTTTTTTCGTTGTTTTTGTATTTGATTGGATCGAAAATTTTTCAGATTTATGAATCGTGCCGGAGAAAAAGTGATTGCAGATGAAAATGTTTTGTACATTAAAATCGTCGAGTTAAAAGGGAATTTTAATGAGCGAAGCAAAATATTGGATAGCTCTCGACATGGTTAAAGGAATAGGACCTGCGAATTTGCAGGTTCTCTACGAAAAGATTTCATTTGCAAAGCTTAGCGTGCGTGATGTTTTCGAACTTACCGAAAAAGAAATAACGTTTGAATTCGGCGTAAGCGATAAAATTGCAGCTGCAATTGGGGAAGCGAAAAAGTATGTCGCCCGTGCCGAAGAAATCTGCATGCAGCTTCAGGATGCAAAAGTGGAAATAATTTTATTCTTTGAAAAAAAGTATCCATCGCGATTGCACCATGTTCTTAAGCATGCAGCTCCTCCAATGCTTTTTGCTTTTGGGAATACGGCGCTTTTTCTCGAAAAGGGCGCAGCCATTTTAGGCGATATGCGCGTGAGCGAAAAGGGTGCGCTTATTGCTTCGTTGGCAGCAAAGGAACTTGTGATGCGAAAGATTTTAGTCATTAGTGGGCTTGCACAAGGGGTGGATACTATTGCGCACGCGTCTGCGTTACAGCATGGTGGATGTACGATTGCGATGCTCCCATTCGGTATGTTTCATTTTAAAATGCCAAAATCGCTTGAAATCTTTTATGATGAGAATCGGATGCTGTGCGTAAGCCATTTTTATCCCGACAGAGAATACAGCATTTACAATTCGTATGAGCGCAACAAGATCATCGTTGCTCTCTCGCGGGCTGTATTTATTGTTGAGTCACCTTCTGAGGGGGGGGTGTTTGAAGCAGCGAAGTCTGCACAAAATCTCAAAATACCGCTTTTTGTCGCACAGTATGCGTCGTATCCGCCAAGTGCATCTGGGAACGAAAAAATTATATCTGAATTTTCAGCAATTCCAATTAAAGGGAGAAGAGAAGGCGAGTTAATTGTGCCAAACATGGATAAGCTCATTGCGAAAGTAAAATTTAGCGAATGATCAATTGGATTTTCTTTTGACCCGCTCGGCAACGAGCATACCAACGACGATTATTGCGCCCGCAAAAAAAGCGATGAGAGTAAAAAGTTCATTTTCCCCAAACTGTTGCGGCACCATGTTCGAGAGATATACTCGCTCGGTACCCACCATCACGCTGTCTTTAAATGGCCATATTACCCACAGCGAGCCAACAACCAGACCAACGAGAAAACCCATTGTGGGATTGTAATATCGATGGAGGAGGAAATGTAAAAGCCGAACAAATGCGACAAGACCAATGAGGCAGCCAAGCGCAAATGAAAAAAGCACTAAAACGTCAAAGGTAGAAAGAGCGCGAAGGATGTCAAAATAACCGCCCATAAGTAAAAGGACGAATGAACCGCTAATGCCGGGGAGAATCATCGCAGAAATAGCAATGGCACCGCAAAAAGCGTAATATGCGTATTTGGAAAATTCCTTCTGCGGTACATCTACATTAACTCTATTTTCATTGTATTGCATTGCGATATGTCTTGCTTCTGCTTTGCGAATTAGCTCTTGCGGCGAGACGGTTTGATTAATTGCAATGATTGCAATAATTGCAATGAAAAGTGCAAAAAATGTCGATGGTGTTTTTTCTTTTATAAGCGACCATGGACTCGCGACAGATGCAAGTACCAAGCCAAAGAAAAATCCATAGGTAGGATCGTGATGAGACATCAAAAGGTATGTCATGAGTTTTGCGAGTGAAAATATTGCGATGATGGCACCGAATGCGAGATTCAATAACAGGGATCCTTCAATTGTTGCAAATTCGCTTTTAAAATCGGCGCGGTGTTGCTTTGAAAAGATCGATTTTAAAAAAAGGAATAGGGTTTTTATCGAGATGTTCCGAATGCCACCAATTAACTTGTCGTAAAGCCCAAGAATAAGCGCCATCGTGCCGCCCGACACTCCTGGGATGATGTTTGCGATTCCAATGATAATGCCACATCCTACTTCATAAAAAAACTTTTTCATTGTTGAATTCATTTTAAAACCAACTCCATTGCAACTTCTGGACACGTCAGCGGTGATCGATACTTAGTGCAATTGAGGCAGCCTTGATATATTTTTTGATAAAGCTTTTCTTTGCTCGTTTCGACAAAACCAAATTTGGCAAAAAAATCGGGATAAAACGTGAGCACAATGATGCGGTGGGGATCCATTGCCTTTATAATATCGATCATGGAGAGCAAAAGAACTCGCCCAATTCCTTTGCCGTGTTCTGCACGGCGCACGGAGAGGCTTACAATTTCCACTGCGAAATCAGGATTTTCGATATCGAAAACCGGCATCACCTGATAAGAAATTACACCCTTAATGCTTCCATCGTCGTATACCACAAATCTATCGAAATTGCGCAAAATGTCCTGATATGAGCGGGGAAGGACCTCGGTGGGATTTTCGCGTATCACTTCATAAATCTCGCCAATATCGGAAATGTGCGCACGCCGTATGTATTTTGCATCTGCCATAGCTTTTAAATTAAAATCGGAAGGCGCATTTTTATTAATGCGCCTGAATTGCCAAAATTGCTTGTTGTTCGTCCCGAATTATCGTTCTACAGTGAGTGCGTGTCCCATACCTCCACCGACGCACAGCGTTGCAATGCCTTTTTTTGCATTGCGCCGTATCATTTCGTGGATAAGCGTGGTGAGGATCCGCGCCCCCGATGCCCCAATCGGATGTCCAATTGCAATGGCACCGCCGTTAACGTTTACCTTGTTTGTGTCCCATCCAAGTTCGCGGTTTACAACAATCGCCTGTGAGGCAAACGCTTCATTTGCTTCGATCAGATCGAGATCGCTAATCTTCCAACCCGCCTTTTGGAGCGCCTTTTTGCTCGCAGGAATTGGACCGGTTCCCATAATTTTGGGATCAACTCCCGCCGACGCGTAAGAAACAATGCGCACGAGTGGGGTGATGTTTAGTTTTTGAGCCATTTCCATCGACATTACCACGGCAGCCGCAGCGCCGTCGTTTATTCCCGAGGCATTGCCGGCTGTAACAATGCCATCTTTCTTGAAAGCGGGTTTTAACTTCGATAGCGCATCCATTGTTGTGCCGAATTTGGGGAACTCATCAGTTTCAAAAAGCGTTTTTTCCCCTTTTTTGCCAACCAATTCCACGGGCACGATTTCATCTTTAAATTTTCCAGATTTAATTGCCGCTTCAGCTTTTTGTTGGCTTTGGAAAGCGAACTCATCGACTTCAGTGCG
Organism: Spirochaetota bacterium; assembly: GCA_026419015.1. Lineage (GTDB taxonomy): Bacteria > Spirochaetota > UBA4802 > UBA4802 > JAGODF01 > DYLV01. Next base: position 31,573 of record JAOAAF010000012.1, on the reverse strand, counting down.
AGTGAGCCCCCATTTTTCTGCAACGTTTTCGGCAGTGATTCCCATGTGATAATCGTTGAACGCATCCCATAATCCATCTTTTATCATGATGTCCACTAAATTCGACTCGCCCATGCGATATCCCCATCGTGCTTTAGTAAGAGCATATGGAGCGAGGGACATGTTTTCGGTTCCGCCGGCGACAATTATATCGGCATCTCCTGCTTTAATGATTTGGGCTGCGAGCGAAATTGCGCGCAACCCCGAGGCGCATACTTTGTTTATTGTCATTGCGGGAACTTCCTGGGGGATGCCTGCATGAATGAGTATTTGTCGTGCAACATTTTGCCCTTGACCGGCTTGGAGAACATTTCCCATAATGACATTTTCTACTTGCGCGGGTTCAATGTTCGCGCGCTTGAGAGCTTCTTTTACTACAATTGTTCCTAATTGTACCGCAGAGATATCTTTTAAGCTTCCACCAAATGAACCAACGGGGGTTCGCACTATGGAAACGATTACAACTTCTTTCATAACACCTCTCATGATTATACAATTATTCAATGGGACACATTTGCGTGAAATTTAAAATTGTGCCCTTGCCCAAATTTCGGTTCATGATAAAATTTATGGCAATAATGTCGAGAAAAATTTTTGTGGAAATTTTATTAGCGTTGTATACTTGGAAATGGAAGTTTTTTCTATTAAGGAAGGAAATTTCGATGAACGAAAACCTCGTCACGATCGATCATAATGCATGTACGCGATGCGGGAAATGCATTCAAATTTGTCCGAAAGATTCCCTTACAATAGTCAATGGAAAGATCGTTCACCTACCCGACCAATGCATGCTTTGCTCGCACTGCTATGCGATATGTCCCACCGATGCGCTCTCATTTCATCCTCACCTGTTGCAGCGCGTATGCTTTTCATCCTTTCAAGTTATCGAAGGCGAAAACAAGGTTGTTGGTCCCCAGGAATTTGCTGCATTCGTTCTTTCGCGCCGAAGCATTCGGAAATATCGAGAGGTGCCTGTTTCAATTGAACTATTGAAAGATTTGATTGCCGCAGCCGTGTGCGCCCCATCGGGAAGCAATTGTCAGCAATGGGAATTTACTGTTCTCGCGGAGAGAAAAAAGGTGCTTGAATTAGCAAACAGCATACGAAATTTTTTTGTGAAGCTAAATGCAATTGTGCGCAATCCGCTAACGCGCTACCTTTCAGTGTTTTTTGTGGGCACTGCTCTTTTGCGATATTATCGAAATCACTTCGATTCTGTTGAATATGGCCTCGATGCAGCTGAAAGAGGGCATGATCTTTTATTTCACGGTGCACCTGCGCTTATCATCATTCATAGCGATATGGATGCAAGCCTTCCGTTAGAGGATGGGCAGTATGCGGCGTATAACATCGCACTTATGGCACATGCAATGGGTTTGGGGACATGTTTTATTGGCTATGCAACTGAAACGATCAATCGATCAGCCAAAATAAAGAAAAGCATTGGCATACCAGCAAAAAATAGGGTGTTGGCAGTGCTCACTGTGGGATATCCTGCAATTTTCTTTAAACGATTTGCGTTGCGAAAACCGTATCGCATGCATATTGTGTAACGCTATTAAAATTTGAAAATGATCGATACGATGATAAATATTTCATGGGCAAGTATTGAAGGAAGGACAGACGATTCGCGATAAGCGATGTAGGTGAGAATAGCTCCCATTATCGTTGCATAAACAATAACGAAGATATTGGTGCTTAACACGACAAAAAGGATAGAATATGAGCACGCAGTTATTATACAACCTGCTTTTTTTCCAAAAAGGTGCGACCAAAGGTATTGAAAAAAACCGCGAAACACAATTTCAGCGGAAGGGATTGAAAAAAACATCACAAGCGGTACAAACTCAACTAATGGAGTTTCCCCATTTGAGGTTAATTGCAGGTAAAAGTGGGGTCGTACGTTGGAAATTTTTTTAAAAAGAACTAATGCGAGCGCTGCAATTGCTGGTACGATGAAAAAATAAATACGGCCCAGTTCTGCAAATTCTCCGCCGAGGATCATTTTCTTGGAAAGCACTGTATTATCTGAAATATAGGCCAATAGCAATGTTACCATAATGGGAATTGTGAATTGATATAAAAAAGGAAGGGTTGTGTATTTTTTTATTATAAATGCAATGAGAAAAAGCCCTATCGCGAAAAGATATTGCACGGGCTGTGGGCGATGGAAGGAATAGGGATTATCCAAGCGAACCATGACAAAACCATAATGCAAATAATGGGTTTGTCAAGATGAATTAACGAAATCTAAAAATCAATACTACCGATAGTTTAAAAATTTTTTGGCCTCGGGAGAATACCCAGAACACCGTGAGTTCCAAGAGTTGGATTTAAAAGGGGTATTCCGTTGCTTTCAAAAATTAAAAAAATTTTATCATTCGATAGCGCAAGCCCTTCTGCAAAGCCGTGCCCTTTTTTGGAAGTGTATAACTGAATTGCGAATGAGGAAAAATCGAAATCGCTGACAAATTCACCAGTTGTTGCGCGGTATTTGACAATGCTATTGTTGTAACGGTAGAGCACATATAAATATCCGTGTTCACAGTATAAGTCGGACGCGTCAGAAAGCGGAAGACCTCTGCGATCTTTTGGAATGAAATGCCTTGTTGTTATGTATCGATTTTCTTCCTTTCGCAGCTTAAAAACAACACAGGGATTGCGTTCGTTTAAAATGTAGAGGGTTTTTCCATCTTCATCGAGTGCAATTCCTTCAAATCCCGCATTTTCATCGTGAGAAAATTGTATTCGATTTCGCTTGGCGTAATTTTCAATATCGTGATGCACGATTTCAACGGATCCAGAAAAATCAACTTTAAGTATTTGCCGTTTTTTTTCATTGGCGATGTACACCGCATTATGCCAAATTGATATTCCTTCAAAATCGGAATTTTTGCACATGAATTTGTTTTTCAGTGTAACAAACGAGCGGGCATGCACTTGTTCGTTCATAAATTCGAGTTGGTATATTGTGCAGTTTTCATCGTTCACAATAAAAACTTTTTTGTTTGCGAGTGCAATGCCAGAAGGTTCTAAGGGATGCACGCAACTTTTGCATGATAGTGGGAAAAGGGAGTCGTTTTCAATCGGCGTTACGGGAATAGGAATGAATGTCAATATGAAGATCGCCATGCAACACCAGCCGAGGAAACGCTCTTTTCGCGAGGCAATGAGGCCATCGCGTATTTCTGGATGTCCTATCCTTACAAAGAAAAGAATAAGAAAAATCCACACCACCCAATAAAACCAAAAAAAACATAGAATCACAAGCCCTGCAAACGCAAACCACCCCACAATGCGTTGGTTTTTCCCAACAAGCGCATGGACGATGTGTCCCCCATCGAGTTGACCGATTGGCATAAGGTTTAAGGCAGTAATGAAAAACCCAATCCATCCCGCCCACGCGATGGGTGATAAAAACACATCGTGCCCTTGAGGAATTGAACCATGAAAAAGATACGTAAGCGTGCGAAACAAAATGGAATCGCCGAAGTGAAGCGCCAACGAACCTGGAGGAATAAACGGCAGGGGTTGGATGTGCGATGTTCGCAATCCGATGATGGTAGCAACTAAGCTTGTGCAAAATCCTGCAAGTGGTCCCATCATCCCCACATACAGCAGTGCGCGGCGGCTTTTAATTGGTGACTGGATTTTAATGACAGCACCGAGCGTGCCAATGAGCGAAAGAAAATGGGGCATTGGAATAAAAAACGGAAGCGTTGCTTTAAGTCCGCATATTCGGGCTGCGAGATAATGCCCCATCTCATGGCTTAAAAGAATTATCATAAGCGCAATAGAGAAAGGAAGGCCTGCAGTAAAGAGCGCATCTTTCGTTAGGCGTCCGTCGCTTCCAGCAAGCGTGGTGGTTATAAAAGTAGCAACAAAAAGAAAAATATGAACCCACAATGGTGCTTTTCGTTGATGTGGCAAGGGAATACTGCCAGAACGGGGAGGTAAGGGGGCAGTTTCCGCGTGGAGATATGAGATAAATCGTTTTAATAAATTAAATGCACATAACTTTCGAAAGAGATGAGATTGTTCATCCATTTTGTGGCAATTTTATATATCGCGATATGCCGAAGGAGGGACTCGAACCCTCAAGATGTTGCCATCGGCGGATTTTGAGTCCGCTGTGTTTACCAATTTCACCACTTCGGCAAATTTTTATCCAAATATAAAAATTGCGTTGCGAATTTCAAGTATTTTTAGTGGATGAGTGTATGGAGAAAATCCCATTGGGGAATGGTTGGAAAAAAGGGCATTTTTGAATTCGCTGTATCAGTGTGCTATGTTAGATGATGTAATAGGGAAAGAGGTACACAATATATGCACCGAATCATCTCAAATGAACGGATAAGCCCAAATGTCGGAAGAATGGTTGTCGAAGCGAGATATGTGGCACTTCACCGAAAAGCTGGCCAGTTTATTATTCTTCGAATTAATGAGAAAGGAGAACGCATCCCGCTTACGATTGCCGATGCTGATCCCGTAAATGGAACTATTACGCTGTACTATCAGATTGTGGGGAAAACAACAACCGATCTGTCGCTTTTGCATTCAGGCGATTGGATTACCGACATCGCCGGTCCGCTTGGACATCCAACAGAGATTAAAAAATATGGAACGGTTGTATGCGTCGGGGGGGGAATAGGAATTGCTCCTATCTATCCGATTGTAAAAGCGATGAAGGAAAATGGCAACAAGGTGATTGTTCTCATCGGCGCGCGCACACGGAATCTTTTGATTCTTGAAAGCGAACTCTCATCGTCAAGCGATGAAGTCATCGCATGCACCGATGATGGCAGCTATGGTCGCCATTCGTACGTGACTGATGTGTTAAAGGAAATTGTGAGTCGAGAAAAAGTGGATTTTGTTGTGGCAATAGGACCGGTGCCAATGATGAAAGCAGCATCTGAGATTACAAAACCCAAAGGGATTCCTACCATGGTTAGCCTTAATTCAATCATGGTTGATGGCACCGGCATGTGCGGGGGATGTAGAGTCACAGTGGGGGGCGAAAAGAGATTTACCTGCGTCGATGGGCCTGAGTTTGATGGACATAAGGTTGATTTTGATGAGCTTATGATTCGACTTAATACATATCGGGATGATGAAAAGCGATCTATGGAACTGCATCATACCTGCAAGCTTGAAGGAGCAATGCCCCATGGCACATGATGCGCCTCGTCAGAAAATGAACGAACAATCACCGAAAGATCGCGTGCACAATTTTAACGAAGTCCCGTTAGGTTACACCGACGAGCAGGCGGTAGCGGAAGCATCGCGTTGTCTGCAATGCAAAAAGCCGCCATGCGTTGAAGGATGCCCTGTACGAATTAATATTCCCGGATTCATTCGCGCAATTGCAGAAAAGCGCTTTCTCGACAGCATTGCAATAATAAAACAAACGAATTCTCTCCCGGCGGTGTGCGGGCGCGTTTGTCCACAAGAAATCCAATGTGAAGAAAGGTGCGTGCTTGGAAAAAAATATCAGCCCGTTGCGATAGGGTACCTGGAACGCTTTTCGGCCGACTATGAGCGAGAGCGCGAACATCTTCCGGATATCGAGCCCCCTGTGCCTTCTGGGAAACGCGTCGCTGTTATTGGATCGGGGCCTGCGGGGCTCACTGCTGCGGGCGAATTGCGCCGGTTTGGACATGAGGTAGTAGTCTTTGAGGCGTTGCATAGTCCCGGTGGTGTGTTAGTGTACGGGATTCCAGAATTTCGTTTGCCCAAAGCGATTGTTCACTATGAAATTGAGGCATTAAAAAATATGGGGGTGAAAATTATCCTCAACCGCGTGATTGGCATCTCTGAAAGCATTGATGATCTTTTTGCAAATGGTTTCGATGCGGTGTTTATTGGGACTGGTGCAGGGTTGCCGCTATTTTTAAATATTCCTGGTGAAAATCTCATTGGCGTGTATTCTGCAAATGAGTATCTGACGCGTGCGAACCTTATGAAAGCGTACCGATTTCCCGAATACGATACGCCGATTATTAAAGGGAAAAATGTTGGCGTGTTTGGGGGTGGCAATGTTGCCATGGATGCAGCCCGTACAGCTAAACGACTCGGTGCAGAAAATGTGTACATCATTTATCGCCGTACAAAAAACGAACTTCCCGCGCGCGCAGAGGAGGTGCACCGCGCTGAAGAAGAGGAAATTATTTTTAAACTGCTGTCGAATCCAACGCGTTTTCTTGGCGATGAGAAGGGGAGGTTGCGCGCTGTGGAGTGCATTCGTATGGAGTTGGGCGAGCCCGACCATACTGGGAGGCCAAAACCAATTCCAATACCTTCGTCTGAATTTGTAATAGACATCGATTTGGCGATCATCGCGATTGGGAATTCGCCCAATCCAATTATCCCCAAAACTACCGTTGGCCTTACCCAATCCAAAGGGGGCACCATTGCGGTTGACGAAGAAACGATGCGCACCTCCAAGCGCGGCGTTTTTGCGGGGGGAGATATCGTTTCGGGTGCGGCAACAGTTATTCTCGCGATGGGTGCAGGCCGCAAAGCCGCGCATTCCATCGACGAGTATTTGCGCACAGGGCAATGGTAAAATAATAATTAAAAATATTTTGGCAAAATTGTGCGAAGCTTGGCTACTGTCTGCGGATTTCTTTTTTCCGGTGCTGTAATGATAGCGTATTTCACTGTTTCGGGGCACTCGCATGTGCGCGCTTTGCCAGTGATGTGCAGAATTTCTCGCACAAGGCTTTTTGCTGCTCGTGCATTTTTATTAAGATTATCGATGAGCATTTCCACATTGACATGCTGTTCGTCTTCTTTCCAGCAATCGTAATCGGTACACATGCAAATCATGCAATAGCACATCTCGGCTTCGCGCGCAAGCTTCGCTTCTGGAAGCGCGCTCATGTTGATAAGACCCGCACCCCATGACCGATACATTTCGCTTTCTGCACGCGTGGAGAACGCTGGCCCTTCCATGCAAATGAGCGTTTCGTCTCGATGAATGGTAATGCCAAGCTTAGTTGCAAGGGGAGCAACTAAGTCTTGCAATCGTTGGCAGAAAGGGTGCGCGAAAGAAATGTGCGCGGCAACTCCTTCCCCGAAAAACGTGCTCGTGCGCTCTTTTGTGCGGTCTATAATTTGGCTCGGGAGCACAAAATCGAGTGGACGGATACGCTCTTGCAAACTTCCAACGGCTGAGAATGCAAAAATTTCCTCACAACCTAAGATTTTGAGCGCGGCGATGTTGGCGCGGTAGTTCACTTCGTGCGGTAAAATGAAATGCCCTTTCCCGTGACGGGGAAGAAATGCGGCCGTAATCCCATTGCTTTCCGCAATGACAATGGAGTCAGATGGCGTGCCCCATGGTGTTGTGAGAGAGATCTCTTCAATGATATTTAACCCTTCAATATCGTAAAGTCCAGAACCACCTATAATGCCGACTTTGGCTTTTTGCATTTAATCCTCCATATTGTTAAAAGTTGAAAGTAGTTAATCACCTTGTAATGCTCATACATTTTTTTACAATCGGTTATCGTTTTTGCGATTCCCGTAACCGTTTGTGTGCTTCAATGGCTAAAAACACTGCAAGGACAAATAGTGCAAGTGCAATTATCGCAAGTAAAAAGTTTTTTGAGATCGCATTGCGATATGCCATCGAACCTAATGCGGTGAGAGTGATCGCAAACATGATGACCATTGGAATTTTTGCAAACAAAGCATTAATCCCCTTGCGGGATAGCCAAACGCTCACGGCGAGGAGAGCAAGCGCTGCGAGCAGCTGGTTTGCAGATCCGAAAATAGGCCATATTTTTAGACCTTGCCCTGAAAAGACCAAAAATGCAGCAAAGGCAACTCCAACTGCGGTTGCGTAGTATCTATTTTGTACCATCAGTGGTTGTTTTTCCTGAGGAAGATCCTTTTTTGTAAAAAATTCCTGTAGTGCAAATCGCGCAAGTCTGGTTGCGGTATCTAAAGAGGTGAGCGCAAAGGCTGACACTGCAAGCGAAGCAAAGGTTTTCGCTGCATGGTATTCAATACCAATGTATGCCATCATTGTCCCAATGCCGTGGGAAAATATTGCCACGGGATTTCCGATCATGGATTTGTAATCGCCGAAAACGAGCATTGCCGCAGTGATGAGCGAAATTACCGCAAGCAATGATTCGATGAGCATTGCGCCATAACCGACAGGATGCGCATCTTTTTCGTTATTGAGTTGTTTGGCGGTTGTGCCCGACGCAACAAGGGAATGGAAGCCCGAAATTGCGCCACACGCAACTGTCACGAAAAGTATGGGGAAAAGATACCCAAGCGAATCGACGTGAAAAGAAGTGAATGCAGGAAGGCGAATTGACGGATTTGAGACGAATATCCCCACGAAACCTAAGATCATCAGCGCATAGAGGATAAACGAATTGAGATAATCGCGCGGTTGGAGCAAAATCCACACTGGTGCAACAGATGCAATAAAGATATAAATTATTAAAATCACATACCATATCCAGAGAGGAAGTGCCAATGGATATACATATCCAGCGATGAGCGAGAGGATCAAAAGCACAAGTCCGATGAACGTTGCAAGTGCGAGTGACATTTTAAATTTATAAAGCAATAGTCCGAAAATCACTGCGACAAACATAAAAAGAACCGAAGCGCTTGCAGCTTGAGGTGTTTCTTCAAACGTTTTTCCCACCACAATAATAAATACTGCCACAACGAGCACCAGTGTTGTCCAAGAGAAAATTAAAAAGAATAGTTTTCCCGTGGATCCTATTTCATCTTCTATGACTTCGCCAATTGACTTGCTTTGGTGTCGTACTGACGCGATGAGCGATGAAAAATCGTGGACGGCTCCGATGAAGATTCCGCCGAGTACAATCCACAGAACTACTGGAATCCATCCAAATGACGCGGCGACAATTGGTCCGATGATAGGCGCAGCGCCTGCGATGGATGCAAAGTGATGGCCAAGCAACACTGGTGCTGGTGCAGGAACGTAATCTATGCCATCGTACATCGTGTGCGCAGGGGTTTTACGGGTAGGATCGATTTCTAATTTTTTCGAAATGTAGCGACCATACAAAATGTACGCCCCAATGAATATTGAAACTGCAAAGAAAATCAGCCACAGCGATTGCATACCATGCCTCCTTTCGTGTGCGATTAGCAATCATTGGTGAGTGCTCTTTTAATCAATAACCACATTTCCGCGTTTCAAATAGCATTTTTCGACATTATATTTGCCCGGGTTCGTATTAAACAATCGTCTGGGTAAACAATACATGCGAAGGGAAAAAAGCAAGAAAAATATTCTTGATTTTTATAATAAGCGTATAAATATCATAAACAAAATAACATTATATGTCTAAGTGGTGAACAATGAGCGAGCTACCCCATCGTGTATATCGAATGCTCCCCCTCATTGGAGGTGTTTTAGGAAGTACTACTTGTGGAGCGCTTTTATATGCGTGGACTGTATTTATCCCTCCGCTTACAAGAGAATTTGGATGGAATCAAGCAGATATTGCCCTGGCATTTGCAATTGCGTGCCTTTTTTTTGGGTTGATGGCATTTCCAGCGGGCATACTGAATGATAGGTTTGGACCGCGTAATGTCGTGATGTGTGGTGCGGTTATTTTGGGGGCAGGGTTTATCAGTTCGGGTTTTATTAACTACAAGTGGCAATTGTATATAAGCTATGGAGTCATTGCAGGGTTGGGTGGCGGATTTATCTATTTGCCGCCAATCGCAACTGCTCCAAAGTGGTGGCCAAATAATCCAGGACTTGCAACAGGGTTTTCTGTGGTCGGCATGGGGTTGGGGCCATTTCTTATGGCCCCAATTGCATCGTATATCATTGCGAATTATAGCTGGAGGGATGTTTTTATCTATGCTGGAGTTGTGCTGGCTACTGTTGCGTTTTTTTCATCATTCTGTTTAAAAAATCCTTCATGCGATTGGAATATGGAAAAACAAACGAATGTGAAAGGCGTTTTGCCCATTCGCAGTTATTCGCTTGGAGAAGCTGTGAGAGTGAAGCAATTTTGGCTTTTATGGGCAGTGTATTTTTTAGGATCGTTTTCGGGGCTAATGGTGATCGATTATATTGCAGGAGATGAGGTGGAGAAGTGTTTTTTTAGTTGGCTTGCAATCGCAAATGCCATTTCTCGAATACTCATTGGAAGCATTGCGGACAAATTCGGCACCAGACCGGTGTTGTCATTTGTTTTTGCATTTCAGATTTTGTCGATAATGTTATTTATCCCCTTTCGCGAGATTAATTGGGCTTTTTGTATTCTTTCAGCGCTTATTGGATGGAATTATGGATCAATGTTTACGTTATTTCCCACCATTTGCATGAATCATTTTGGGGTGAAGGAACACGGTTCTAATTATGGGTTATTATTTACGTCGTGGGGGGTTGCGGCGTTTTCGGGGAGATTTTTGGGAAGCTTCCTTTGGGATGTGAATAACTCGCATTTAATTCCATTTCTTGTCGCTGTGTTGATGGTAATCATAGCACTTGTGATAAATGGGTTTGTTAAAAGTGTCCAGGATTAACGCCTTGCTGGGTAAAATAGAATTCGGAATTAATTTTTTTATAATTGCCTAAATGTGCATTATCGAAGAAGTGAAGCTTTACTAATGCAATCCCCAAATCTGTTTTTCAAGGAATCGAACAGTTCTTCTATTTTGATTTTCTTTTGTTGTTCTTTTGAATCGGTAATATCAAAAAGCATGCTATTCGATTCCTGAATGGAGTGGGAATCGCATAAGTTGGAAATTTTTACGCCTAATAATCTAATTTTATTATTTTGCCAGTGAAAGTTTCGAAAGAGTGCAATTGCAGCGTCGCGTATCGAAAACATATCGTTTACTGGGTTGGGAAGAGTGATGCTTTTTGTGTGCGTTTCGAAGTTTTTTAGGCGTATTTTCACAGTGATCGTTTTTCCAGCTTTTTGTTTTTGACGGGTGCGGCGGGCAAGTTGATCAGAAAGGTTTAAGATTGTTTTTTCAAGGAATTCAATGTCGTCGGTATCGCGTTCGAAAGTTACTTCTTCGCTTAACGATTTTATTGTCTCATCAGATTCTACACATCGTTCATCGATTCCATTTGCCAGTAACCATAAATGCAACCCGTGTTTCCCTAATTTGTTTTCGAGAATTTCTACGGGTAAAGAAGCTAAATCGCCAATTGTTTTTATGCCAAGGGTATGCAAATACGAAACTGTTTTTTCACCTGCTCCCCATAATTTTGAGATTGGGAGCGGTGAGAGAAACTCTTTTTCGTTACCAAACTCGCATATGGTAAGCCCATTCGGTTTTTGCAAATCAGAAGCAATTTTAGCAATGGATTTGTTCGATGCAATTCCCACACTTGCAGTGAGTCCTGTTTTATTGAAGATTGTGGTTTTAATTAACATGCCAAGCTGAAATGGTGAACCAAATAATTTTTCAGTGCCAGTGCAATCGAGGAAAGCTTCATCGATGCTTATTTGTTCGATCACAGGTGAGAAATTGGACAAAATTTCCACAATTTGATGTGATATTTCACAATAACGTTTAACGCGAGGGCGAACGAAGATTGCTGTGGGGCATTTTTTGTATGCACGCGAAATGGGCATTGCCGAATGAATGCCATATCTTCTTGCTTCGTAACTCGCCGCAGCAACGACGCCACGACCTTTGCCTCCCTTCGGATCGGCACCAACAACCACTGGTTTCCCTTTGAAATGTGGATTGTCGAGTTGTTCAACCGCCGCGAAGAAGGCATCCATATCAACATGTACAATTGTTTTTTTGCAACGATCCATATATTACTAATCATATTTTAAGTATGTGATGTTGTCAATAAATATTAAATTCATTTTGTTGAATTTAAGTAGGGTAAAACGAGAAACCATAAAAGTTTTTAAAAAACCGCATGGTTATATTTATAAACTACTCTAGTTCTTTCATCGCAACCATTGATGAATAAAAATTCAGAAAAATCAAATTTTCACACTCATCACGCGATACTTGGTGTTATCTTTAAACCGAAGCCGTTATCGGGCTGGAATATTTAAATTTAAATCAACAGCCCCAAAACCGTTTTTTGTGAATAAAAAATTTTTTAGGAGGAGTGTATATGGGTTTAAAACGTGTTGGAATACTCACGGGGGGAGGCGATTGTTCGGGATTAAATGCGGTCATCCGAGCGGTCACGCGCGCTGCCATAATTGGGTATGGTGCCGAAGTGATTGGCATCGAAGGGGGATTTGAAGGACTCATCACAGGGCATACCCAGGAACTCACCGTTCGAAATACCCGCGATATTCTAACCCTCGGTGGTACGATTCTTGGTACCACAAATAAGGGGAATCCCTTTGAATATCGGCAACTCGCGCCTGACGGCACAATTACTGTAAGTGACTTTTCGGACAAAGCGATGGAAACGTATCGTTCGTTGGGGCTTGATTGTCTCTTTGTGGTAGGTGGCGAAGGTACGCTTGAAATTGCATATAAGTTCCAATTAAAGGGAGCTAATGTAGTAGGCATTCCTAAGACAATCGACAATGACCTTGAGGGGACCGATTATACGTTTGGTTATCAAACAGCTGTAGAAATTGTATGCGATGCCTTGGATCGATTGCACACAACGGGGAAAAGCCATCAACGAGTGATGATTTTGGAAGTGATGGGACGCACTGCGGGATGGATAGCCCTTGAAGCAGGCATCGCGGGTGGTGCTCATATCATTCTTATTCCTGAAATTCCCTACAATATCGATAAAGTAGTTGAAAAAATCCTGCTTCGCGAAAAGGGGGGGAGTCCTTTTAGCATAATTGTGGTTGCAGAAGGGGCTAAGGAGGAAGGGGGCGATGTTATTGTGCAGGCTTCTGCTTCTACCCGATTGCAAGGTGTTCCCCAGCTTGGTGGTGTAAGCGCATATTTGGCTGATCAAATTAAAAAACGCGTTGATTTAGAAGTCAGATATACCGTATTAGGCCATATTCAGCGCGGTGGGTCACCGTGTGCCTTCGATCGGATATTGGGAACGCGCTTGGGAAGCGAAGCGGTACGCGCCGCCGCAGAGGGCAAATTTGGAACGATGGTAGCACTAAAAACTCCCAATGTTGTATTGGTGCCACTTTCTGAACTCGCAGGGCGGGTTCGCCGGGTTCCGCTCGATTCGCAACTCATTCGCACTGCAGAAGCAATTGGAATTAGTATGGGTCGATGATTCTTAAAAAAGTTCTTGACCGACGATTTACTGAACGATTATTAACACTTTGTTAAGTTTATTAGTTTAAAGCGGGGGAATGCGATGCAAAAGGCGATAACGATAATCTGTATCATTCTTTTCGGTTTCTTTTTCATTTCATGTGCAAAGACTCCTGGCGATGTCATCACGCTTTCGTACAGCATTTTTTTTCCAGCAACCCATGCGCAATGCGTTGCTGCGGTGAATTGGGCAAAGGAAATTGAATCCAAAACGAACGGAAAAGTAAAGATTAATATCTATCCAGGTGGCACTTTGGCGAAAGCGGAAGAAACGTACAATAGCGTAGTAAATGGGATTGTGGATATAGGGATGTCGTGCTTTGCGTATACGCGAGGGAGATTTCCTGTAATGGAAGCTGTTGATCTTCCTCTCGGGTATCCAAATGGAAAAGTTGCAACGGCAGTGGCAAATGATTTTTTTAAAGCAATGAATCCAAAGGAATTAGATGAGGTTAAAGTATTGCTTCTCCATGCGCATGGTCCTGGGTTGCTTCATACAAAACGAGCGGTTAATAAACTTGAAGATTTAAAGGGTATGAAAATACGCTCTACAGGGCTTAGCGCAAAGGTTGTGTCTGCCCTCGGAGGAGTACCGGTTGCAATGCCCCAAGGTGCCACATATGAAGCGCTTCAAAAGGGGGTAGTGGAAGGAACGTTTGCGCCTATTGAGACATTGAAAGGATGGAAGCAAGCGGAAGTGGTTAAATACACTACATTCTGCGAGAAAATCGGCTATACCACGACCATGTATGTCATCATGAATAAGAAGAAATGGGAAGCATTGCCGGAAGAGATTAAAGCGATCTTTGAAGAAGTGAGCACTCGTTGGATTGGTATTCATGGCGAAACATGGGATAAGGTAGATGAGGAGGGCAAGAACTTTACCGTAACCCTTGGCAATACGCCCATTGCGCTTTCGAGTCAAGAAAGTACCCGATGGGTTAAAGCGGTAAGACCTGTGATCGATTCATACGTAAAAGAAATGCAGGTAAAGGGATTACCCGGCGAAAGGGCGATTTCGTTACTTCGCGAACTTATCGCAAAATATTCGAAATAAGCGATTCCGCGCGAAAAGTAAATACCGATGCATAAGATTGAGAGGTTATTGGTCGCTATAAGTGACGCGTTCAATGCCCTATCGGCAGCTTCAATTTTGTTTGTGATGCTTATTACTGTTCTCGATGTGATATTGCGCCGTCTTTTCACGCCGCTGCCTGGAGCGTACGATGTTGTGAGCGTGGTGAGTTCGTTTATAATTTCCTTTTCGCTTGGTTACACTTCTTTGCAGAAAGGACACATCGCAGTCGATTTTGTTTTCCAAAAGCTTCCCGAAAAAGCAGCTCGTTTCCTTGCAGCAGCAAATGAACTCATTGCATCGATTTTTTTTGCTGTGCTTTCGTGGCAGTCATTTTGCTTTGCAAAAAGATCGCTTGCTGCTGGTGAAGTATCGCCGACAGTACAATTGCCGTTTTATCCTTTTATTCTCGGCGTGAGCCTCGGGGCATTGTTGTTATCGCTCATTCTGTTTTTGAATTTCGCAAGAGAAATGGAAAAGGCATTGAGAAAATGACACACACGGTGATTGGCATTTTAGGCTTGGCGGCACTTGTGGTGTTAATTTTCACAAGAATGCCCGTTGGATTTCTCATGGCAATCATCGGGTTTTTAGGCTTTGCGGCAGTTGTGTCAGTCGATGCAGCGCTCAAACTCATTGCCCACGATGTGTTTTCGACGTTTTCTTCATATAACCTTACCGTTATTCCATTGTTTGTGCTGATGGGGCAATTAGCGTTCCATTCGGGAATCAGCACTCGGCTTTTTGATGTTGCATATCGTTTTGTTGGAAGGCTTCCTGGCGGCCTTGCGATTGCGACAATTGGGGCATGCGCAGCGTTTTCGGCGATATGCGGATCCACAAATGCGACGGCTGCGACAATGGCCGCGGCAACGCTTCCGGAAATGAAACGCTATAATTATCATCCCGAGCTTGCCACAGGAGTTGTTGCTGCAGGTGGAAGTTTAGGAATATTAATTCCGCCTAGCGTTGTCTTTATTGTATATGGCATTCTTACTGAACAGTCGATTGGGAAACTTTTTCTGGCAGGGATTATTCCGGGAATACTGCTCACAATTTTTTTTATGATATCTGTTGGAATTTGGGTATGCTTGCGACCGCACTTGGGGCCAAAGGGAAGCGCTTTCACGTTTAAAGAGAAAATCAAGTCGCTTTGGGGACTCAGCGAAGTAATAGTTCTTTTCTCGATGGTGATGGGTGGGCTTTTCGCTGGCATTTTTACTCCCACGGAAGCGGGAGCAATAGGAGCATTTGGCACATTGGTGTTATCGGTCATTCGAAAAAAGCTGAGCGTAAGGGGGTTGATTGCTGCGCTTAACGAAACTACTCGAATTACGTGCATGATTATGGTCATAGTTGCGGGTGCGACCATATTTGGCCATTTTTTGGCTGTTACGCGAATTCCGTTTGATGTAGCGCAATGGATTGCAAGCTTTCAACTCCCGGGTTGGGTTATCATGATGATGATAATTTTCGTGTATTTGATCGGGGGTTGCTTTATCGATGCGCTCGCAATGGTAATGCTTACAATTCCTATTTTTTATCCAGTGGTAATCCATTTTGGATACAATCCAATTTGGTTTGGGGTCATTATCGTTCTCATTACGCAAATAGGGGTAATTACCCCTCCGGTGGGGGTCAATGTATATGTGGTAAGCGGCGTTGCTCGCGATGTGCCGCTTGAGATGATTTTTAAAGGCGTTGTGCCAATGTTAATTGCACTTATTGTCCTTACCCTGCTTTTAATTCCTTTTCCCCAAATTGCGCTCTTTTTGCCATCGCTCATTCGATGAGCAATATGGTGACGCAAAAACGCTCCCCTCGCCAGATTTTTCGTTTCACAGGGAAGCGTCTTTTAAGCGCTTTGAGCACTTTTACTTTAATAACTCTTCGTGCCGGTTTCGCTTTAAAAATCATCGGCTCTTTCGTGAATGGATTGATTCCCTTTCGTTCGGGAACTGCAGGTTTGACAACTGTGTGAAATTTTGCAATTCCGGGAATTGTTATTTCGCCTACTTTATCTTTACGCAAATGCGTTGCGACGATGGCACCGAGCCCATATCGAGGGCAGCCTTTGCTTGTTTTTTTGTGATACCAGTCGATTTGGCATATTCGACAATTGCTTGTATAAGCTGCACCTTAGTAAGCTTTCCGTTAGAAGAAATTTTTACTTGATTTGGTCTTTTTGAATTTTATTTTTTTGTGATTGTGATTTTTTTTGCCCTCTATTTTAAATTTCAATTACGCTCAGTTGCTAAAGAATTCGTCAATTGCTTATCAGGTTCTCGATAAAGTCCTTTTTGAAGTGTGATATGTATGAAAAGACATCGTTGGGAGGGGCAATATTTGTCAATTAATTTAAAGAAAAATTGCCATTGGGTGGAAAATATTAGGCAATGAAATGAGATAGATAACAGGTTCCAATGGGGTAAACTCATTGTGAGTAATTATAATTCAACATCGAACTTAAATTGCGTGATAGAATGATGTCGCAAAAAAAAGCGATGCGAATAATTGAACTCATGGTGCCCGAAGAAGCGGAAGGAGACCGCATTGATAGATTTTGCGCAAATGCGCTCGAACAGGATTTTTCTCGGAATTTAATTCAAAAGTTGATAAAATCAGCTGCAATTTTAGTAAACGATAAACCTATAAAACAAAATTACCGCATCAAAAAGGATGATCGCATTGTACTGCATATTCCCGAACCAGAGACTCTTGACATTATTCCAGAGGATGTTCCATTCGAAATTGTTTATGAGGATGATGATGTTGCGGTGGTGAACAAGCCAGCAGGATTGGTAGTGCATCCAGGACCCGGGAACTGGAGAGGGACATTGGTAAATGGGCTTTTGTTGCGACTAAAGAATTTATCGTCAATTGGAGGTATTCAGCGGCCAGGTATCGTTCATCGGCTCGATAAAGACACTGCGGGCATTATGATCGTTGCGAAAAATGATCGTTCGCATCAAATACTTTCTGAGCAATTTTCGTCAAGAAATATTGAAAAGCAGTACGAAGCAATTGTGATCGGGAAACCCTTGCATGCCCAGGGAATAATTGATAAGCCGATCGGTCGACATCCTGTATATCGACACAAAATGACAGTTCTTGAAACCGGGAAAGATGCAGTGACGGAATATATAATAAAAAAAATTTGGAATACCCCTGAGGGAATTTTTTCTCTCCTCGATGTTCGCTTGCATACTGGGAGAACGCATCAAATTCGCGTGCATCTCGCATCGATTGGCACTCCAATTGTCGCAGATCCAATCTATTCAAAAAAACACGAACGGTTCAAAGTCCCCTACCTTATGCTCGTTTCGCGAAAAATTTCGTTTGTGCATCCCACAACGCGCGAATGCATGTCGTTTGAAGTATCGCGACCATCCCATATTGTCACCTTTATGGAGAAACTGGATCGCCGCTTGAGAAATCAAAAATGATTTGACGGAATGTTCGTATTTTGCAGTGTAGCAAGAGGGTTTTTAATCGAAAAGGGGTAATCGATGTATAATAAAACGCTTTCTGAACTTGCCCAAGATTTGGAGAAAAAAATAATTTCCTCAAAAGAGTTGGTCACATATTATCTCAAAAGAATTGAAGCGTTGCGAAGGCTCAATGCGTTTATAACGATCGATGAGGAACGCGTGCGGCAAGAAGCAGATGAATCTGATAGCCGCCGCGCTCGTGGGATGGCGCGCTCGAAGTATGATGGGATTCCCATCGCAATAAAGGACAATATTTGTACCGCTGGGCTTAAAACAACGTGTGGCTCAAAGATGTTACATAACTTCGTGTCGCCATACAGCGCAACAGCGTATCGTAAACTCCAACAGGCAGGATTTATAACTCTTGGGAAAACAAATATGGACGAGTTTGGAATGGGCTCATCGACTGAAACTTCATACTATGGGCCAACAACAAATCCATACGATGAATCGAAAGTGGCCGGTGGCAGCTCTGGAGGTTCGGCGGCCGCAGTTGCCGCAGGGCTTGCGCCAGCAGCGTTGGGTTCCGATACGGGAGGTTCAATTCGCCAGCCCGCCGCGTTTTGTGGGATTGTTGGCATTAAACCAACATACGGCCGAGTATCGCGGTATGGATTGATTGCGTACGCGTCATCGCTCGATCAAATAGGGACATTTGGGAAAAATGTGGCGGATGCAGCAACGATTCTTGCGCTAATCGCGGGATACGATGCGTGCGATTCCACTTCAGTCCCTATTGGAGTGGATTTCGATAAAAAATTAAATCCAGACAATATAAATGGGAAAATCATTGGCGTGCCCGAAGAATATTTTATTGGGGTTGATGAAGAAATTGTCAGAGTGGTAAAACGGGTAGCAGGGGATCTTGAAAGAAAGGGCGCTCGTATTGAACCGATATCGTTAAAATACACCGAGTATGCTGTTCCTACGTACTATCTCATTGCCACTGCCGAAGCATCGTCCAATCTCGCACGATTCGATGGCGTGCAGTATGGATATCGTGCAGAACAAGCCCGGAATTGTCGGGAGTTGTACGTTCGCACGAGAAGCGAAGGATTCGGGAGGGAAGTCAAAAGGAGAATTATTCTTGGAACCTTTGCGCTCAGTTGGGGATATTACGATGCTTATTATCTCCAAGCCTTGAAAGTTCGCAAGCTCATCATCGATGATTTCAAGAGTGCGTTCGGAAAGGTTGATTTCATCATCGCGCCCACTACGACGACAACTGCATTTGGGATTGGTGAAAGGATTTCAGATCCTCTTTCGATGTACATGTCCGATGTACTGACGATATCGGCAAACCTCGCTGGTATCCCTGCGCTCTCTGTGCCAGCAGGGCTTTCGCGTTTTAATTTACCAATTGGCATTCAGATAATGGGGAAACATTTTGATGAGACGGGGGTCATCGATTGTGCGAAGGCAATTGAAGATATTGTGGGTACCTTTGCTCCTTCTTTGTAACGCGTTATGCGTTGCGTGCGCTTACACCTATGAGAAAGTAAGAATACAGCAATCATTTATGGAAACATTCACCGTGGGAAATGATGCGATTAAAAAAAATCAACAAAAAATACCCTTTCGGCAAAAGGTATGCCGCACTGTTGCGTTTGCGTATGCAAATGCAAAATCGCCGGCTGCGGTAATGAACAATCGGGGTGTCCTGTGTGCCCTCGAAGGGCGTTTTGTTGAAGCTGAGGTATTGTTTAAGGAATCGCTAAAAGAGGATTTTCGATTTGCGGCAGCGATGAACAATCTTGGGGTGATGTACGATGTGTTAGGGAACCGGAATGCTGCCTTCGAATGGTTATCGAAGGCATGCCTTGTGGAACCAGATAATGATGAATTTCGAAAAAATTTTCTTTCAGCATGCGAATCGGGGATAAAGTGAGATGGTGCGTATGATCGCATTTTTGCGATGGGCAATCGCGTTTGTGTGTGCACTACAATGCATCCAGTGCGTTCATGATCCCGTGGATGAGGAATATTATCTCGACATAAATAGAATCAAAGGCAAAAATAAACCACAACCGCCGCCAGTTATTACGACAATAAGCCAGGTCGGAAATGAAATTATAATCGATTTTTCTGGAACCACCACAATAGATCCCGATACGGGATCGGCGGAGAATCTGTACTATTTGTTCTATGCTGCTTTTGAAAATCCCGAGTTTTTTTACGATGAACGGATGTATTACGATAGCCTGTATTATGTGGGATTTGTTGCGCATAAGGATCTTGTGACATATCGAGTCCGCATCGATGTGGGGAATTATACGGGCGATACGTACTGGTGGATGACAGCATACGATGGTGGGCGGGAAAGCGATCATTCAAATGTTGCGTATATCCGAATTCAATAGATTGGAATTAAAATGAATCGCGTTGTTTCCATGAAAGGATGGGTGCGCATTTTTTTATTATTCTTATCGATAGCAATGTTTTCACAAGATTGTGTAAGCCAACCTAATGGGAAAGAAGAAAGTACAACATATGATGTTATGCCAACAAAATTAGAATCTTTGTCTTTATCGACAGCACTTGTGCTCGATGTGGTGATTCCCGGTGGGGGCCATTTTTATATGGGAAATGTATATACGGGATATGCGTTTGCAAGTCTAAAATTGCTTTTTTTGTATTTTATTTACTATTCGTATCGAGATTGGGAGTATAGAAGGTCATTGTATCGGTCCGCGCAACGGGCAAACGAACTCATTGATCCTCATCACGAACTTGAGTTCGAATTGCCTGAAGGCGGGTATAATACCGTAGAAGATTTTCGAAGAGACTACGATCGCGCAGCGCAACGAATTACCTTTTCTGTGGTGGGAACTGTTGCGGTGTATGTAATATCTGGAATCATCACATATTATTCTGTGGAAAAATATAATGCGCAATGCGTTCCAACTTTTGAAATCGGCCACATACCCAATATGCATGAAACCGAAAGGATTTTTTCCCTTTCTATCTTAAGGCGGTTTTAAATGCTGTTCGATGGCTATCAAAGAAGAATACGGTATTTGAGAGTATCATTAACTGATAAGTGCAATCTTCGGTGTGTGTATTGCATGCCGCAAGAGGGAGTTGAATGGCTTTCTCATGATGAAATTCTCCGCAATGAAGAGTTTGTGCATTTAATAAACCTTTTTATCGAGATGGGTGTGGAAAAAGTGCGATTTACCGGCGGAGAGCCGCTTGTAAGAAAAGGGTTTTTGCACATTATACAAATGATTCGCGCGCAGCATCCTCATCTTGAAATCTGCGTGAGCACAAATGGCGTGCTTTTAGCCGATTACCTTGAATCTTTGCGTGATTTGCGAGTTGAAAAATTAAATATTAGTTTGGATACCTTGGATCGCAGAAGATATGAACGAATTACCGGGTCCGATGCGCTTGCGAATGTTCGTCTGTCAATTGAAAAAGCGGTTGCGATGGGTACATTTAATATTAAACTTAACGCAGTTATTTTCGAAGAAACATTATCCGAGTTGAATGAACTGGTTGCGTTTGCTGCCGAAAACAATGTCGCGATTCGATTTATTGAGCGAATGCCATTTTTGGCAGAAGATAAAACACAGCGATTTGTAAGCAGCGAGGAACTGTTAAAGGAATTGCACCGCGTGGGCTACCTCGAACGAGATTGCAGAAGCGATACGAATGTTGCAAAAATGTTTTTGCTCACGAGACCGGATGGCAAAAAGCTTCGAGTAGGAATTATTCCCTCAGTGACACATAAATTTTGCGGACGGTGCGATAGGTTGCGCTTAACGTGCGATGGGCATCTGAAAACATGTTTATATGCGACATCAGAATACGATTTAAAATCGCTTTATCGGCAGGACGTGGGAGATGCAGTATTAAAGAAAATCATTTTTAATGCAGTAAATGAAAAGCCGTTTGAGCACAAAATTACCTGCGAACAGTATTCGAGTAGGGGATGCGCATCGATTCTCTCGATTCGTACTATGTCAAAGATTGGCGGTTGATGTGCGGAGAGGGAGGGATTCGAACCCTCGGTCCCCGGAGGGGACAACGGTTTTCGAGACCGCCCCATTCGGCCGCTCTGGCACCTCTCCCCGATAAGTTTGTTTCTTGCCTAAATCAACTATCCAACCTTCGTCGAATTCCGTCAACTGTTTCCTTCGGATCGATGCATGGGATTGAGAAAAAAATTGGTTCGTTTTTATAGTATTCAATAAGCGGCAATGTGTTTTCTTTGTATACTCTGAGCCGATGCATGATCACTTCTTCTTTTTCATCTTCGCGTTGCACAAGTGGGCTTTCGCAGAAATCGCATACTCCGTCGCGCTTTGGTGGTTTTGTATAGATGTTGAAGATTGCCTGACATGATGGATTAGAGCAAGTGCGGCGGCTTGTGAGCCTTCGCATTATGAGGTCTTCTGGGGCTTCTAGATTGATAATTGCATTCAACGAAAGGGACTTTCTGTGAAGAAGCGTTTTCAGCAGTTCGGCTTGCGCTATAGTGCGGGGAAAGCCATCCAGAATAAAGCCATTCGTGCAGTCGTCTTCCGAGAGGCGCGATTCCACACATTCCATGATGATGTCATCTGGAACAAGCCCTCCTCCTTTCATAAACGATTCTGCCTTTTTGCCAATTTCTGAACCTTTGGAAACTTCGCTTCGTAAAATATCCCCTGTTGAAATTTGCGGAATGTTGTACAGTTTAGTAAGTTCGGAAGATATAGTTCCCTTCCCAACTCCCGGTGCTCCTAACATGATGATGCGCATGTTATTACCCTCACTAAATTGATATCATGCCCATACGAGCATTTTGACTTTCTCTACTTCGATTTCCTTGGTGGGATATATATCTTCGACGAGTTCATCGGGCTTAAACCACAATTTGATTTCTTTTTCAGCATCCTCAGGGGTTTGCGAAGCGTGAACAACATTTTCGAAAACTCCTGTTGTGGTGATGCGACCATACGCACCGCGAATGGTAACAGGGTTAGCTTTCTCTGGATTTGTATCGCCAACAATGTCGCGAATTTTTTGGATGGCATTTTCACCTTGGTACACAAAGGCAACTACTCTGTGAGTATTGTGGTGTTTCCCCATGATGTAGTCGATGAGATCGTTGAAAAATGGTTTATCTTTTAAATGTTCATAGTGCTTTTCAGCCAGCTCTCGTGAGGGCCGCACTACTTTTGCACCTACGATGACGAGTTTTGCTTCTGAAAGGCGCGTGAGAATGTTTCCTGTGAGGGATTTTACTAATCCATCGGGTTTTATGAGTATTAAGGTTTGCTCTTTTGCCATTTTTGCAACCCCTTTTAAAATTTAATTTTCCATGTGTTTATTATTCCATTGGTATTGTATCGGCGTAGGCATTCGAAAATATTATTATATCGATGACGGCATAAATGAAGTGAGCGTACCAATTTTAGCAAGAATTTTTTTTAGCTGCTTTTTTAATCCTATCCATAATTGCTCTTCCTAAGCCAATTTCAGGGACTGTTTCTGCGACAATCATGCGTGCCCCACAAGAGTCGAGCCGATGTAAACAGGAAAAGAGATTAGCTGCTGCTTCACGAAAGTCCGCATGAGGGGAAAGCACTTCAACTGCCAAGAATTCTCCTTTTGGGGCGTTGCAAAATGCCAAATATGCGATTTCTTTATTTGGTGCGATTGGCGTTTCGATAATCATCAGAGGTGTTCGGGGTGCGTAATGAGTTGGAAGTTGGCCTGGCGATTCTATTTTATTATTTTCCGTTGGTATCTCGATGTGTTTGATTACTTTTTCAATGTCTTCCAATGGGATTCCACCATAGCGAAGCAGTGTGGCAGAATTTCCAGCTATTTTGATGATCGTCGATTCAATCCCGACTTCACACTTCCCGCCATCCACAATGAGTTCCACTTTTTCTCCAAGTTGGCTTTCAACGTGGTCTGCGCATGTTGGGCTGAGCATCCCAAATCGATTTGCGCTCGGTGCGGCAATTGGAATGTCTGCTTTTGATAGTATTTGGCGTGCAATGGGATGAGCAGGCATGCGGATTGCTACAGTGTCGAGTCCAGCAGTGACGATATCGGGAACAAGCGGTGTTTTTTGAAGCACAATGGTCAGTGGGCCGGGCCAAAACGCATCAATAAGCTTACGTGCTGTGAGAGGAATATCTCGAGCTAGCAATGGAAGTTTTCTTAGATCGCTTATGTGAACGATAAGCGGATCAAAAAATGGCCGTTCTTTTACCTCAAAGATTTTTGCCACGGCGGTCGCATCGAGGGCATTTGCCCCAAGCCCATAGACGGTTTCAGTGGGAAAGGCAACAAGCCCTCCCTGCTGCAAGATTGCAGCAGCCTGCGAAATGGTTTGTGGGGTTGGGTATGCTCTCATTGTTTTCGCTTTGGGAACAACGCAATGGGTGTATTGTATTTCTGCAATAATTTTTAGGGGTCTAAGCCAAGATTACATGGGTAATTTCGATCTAATTTTTAAGTGAGAATATGGGGTCAAAGCCTCTAAAATGAGGGAAAAAGGGGCGAATGCTGCCGCATGGGAGAGTAAAACGACATAATGCAATCACATGGGACATAATTTTTCAAAGGGTATGCGACAAGAAAAGAGTGGGAAGTGCTCGCATCGAGTCGGTGGAAAATTTTTATTCAGTTCGTGGAAAGCTAACCGATAATGAAATGAGAGCGGCGTATCTGAAAGGAGATGCATTAAAAAAATGAGTACTCCAATGATATTGGTGCCACGAGTAGAGGTAAATAATCAACTTGATAGTCGAGATGTACGCATTTTTGCGACAGGGCAACTGAGCAGTATTGAAAACGGAAATTTTTTAAATTTCGTACAGCAATCCATAGCGAATGATGCGCAGAATGAGAACACGAACACCGTTCGCCAAACCGATAGCGAGATATGTAGACAGACTGAGAGAGATCGAAATGAGAAAGATCGATATGCGACTGTGGACGAATCGCGTATAACGAATCGACTATCAAATGAAAATTATCAAAGCAGGAGTGGTCTCGCATACAAAAATTCCCAGGATGAAAATGACTACACGCGGCAAAACGTGGAGCAAAACTCTCGGAATCAATTAAGTGAACATCGCGATACCACATCCATCTCAAGGCATGAAAAAAATCCTTCTGGTAATGAGAAAGGAAGGCGAGAAACCTCTTTTCAGCGAAAAATAGAAAGTGCAGGGATAGATGTCTTTCGGACACATCAACGCTCGAATCCAAAAGTGCCTCTTGGGGTTGGTGAACATTTAGAGAGCGCATTAGCAATCGCTTCTGAATTGGCAAGAGAGTTGCCAACTCAATTTGTGGATTTGCGGCAAGCGCTAAGGGATTTTTCTGCACATAATTCTGTTACAGATTTATTTCGACAAAAGCAATCTTTACAGGAGTTGCTTTTGAAAGTTCGCTTGGCAGTGGAAAAATTTCCAACAAATGATGACGTCCTTCGAAGTGATTCAGTTTCCACTGCAATTCATCTTCGCCAAAAACTAAAAACGCTGGCGGAATCTCTTGACCGCGTGTACAGGCATGAAGGAGAGCAACGCTATGGAAGGGGACATGAGCAGCATGAAGGGCGAAATGTCCCTGAGGGAGCAAGCCGCGTTGTTACCAATTCTTCTGAGATTCGCTATGAAACGGCAAAGCAGCAGGAAGGATTTATACGAATTGATACAGCAGGAGGGACGCCATTGCGAAATATTGCTTCAGCGCATACCTCAGTTGCGGCAAAAGCCTTACCATTTCTCCCCGATCAATTTGAAATATTACTGCAACATGCTCGCATTACAGTGCGCGATGCACAAAATGGAAGCTTTTCGATTAATTTGTATCCTGAAAATCTTGGTCGAGTCAATGTGAATCTTGGATTGGATGAAGGAGTGCTTGTGGGAAGATTTTTGGTGGAAACACCGCAGGCGCGCGAAGCAATTCAGGAAAGTTTAGAACGTTTAATTGCACAGCTTGTTGAAGCGGGCATTGAAGTGGGTTCGTTTCAGGTGAATGTGCGGGGAGAACGAGATCGTCTCGTCCAAGAACTGAAAGGATATCTTGCAGAAAACCGCATGGGTTCGCCTAAGCAAATTGCGGGCGAATACGAAACCCAATCAGCGCGGTCACACGATGGGCTTTTAGATGTAATTGCATAGGAGGATGAAATGGATCTCAATACTGTGATGAATCCAACCGAGCGCGCGCAGGCGATGAGAGAAGCAGCAGAGGTGAATGCGCGCCTCAGGCGACCAGATGGAACGCTTCGCGGAGGAAATCTTGATCGAAATTCTTTTCTTAGACTTTTGGTGACAGAGCTTCGACATCAGGATCCCACTCAGCCGATGCAAGATAGGGAATTCATTGCGCAAATGGCACAGTTTTCAACGCTCGAGCAAATAACCAGCATGACAACGACAATGCAGTCCCTTCAATCCAGTTTTCGTGCGCATGAAGCGTTTTCGCTATTAGGGAGAAGGGTTTATTATCTCAACCCCACCACTGGTGAAATGGAATCGGGGGTCGTGGTGCGCATAAATCGCCAGGAAGGCGAATACCGCCTTATGGTGAATAATCGCGAAGTTGGGATAAACGAGATAATCTCTGTGCAAACGGAAGAGCAGAGGATCCCAGCAAATTCTGCTCAACCTCCTGCAACGCAGAGAAGAAGCGAGCAATAATTTGTTATGCGTAATTTCATTTCAGGAGTATATGAGTTATGATGCGATCACTTTTTGCAGGCGTTTCGGGCCTTAAGAACCATCAGACGAGAATGGACGTCATAGGTCATAACATTTCGAATGTGAACACCTATGGCTATAAATTCACACGGGTTACTTTTCAAGATATGCTTTCGCAAACAATATCCGGCGCAGCAAGTCCCCAGGAAAACATCGGCGGGGGAAATC
>JAOAAF010000012.1:0-4828 GCA_026419015.1 Spirochaetota bacterium | reverse complement strand
CCGCGGCAAGTTGGGTTAGGGATGACCATCGCGTCAATCGATCGCATTTTTACGCAAGGGAGCCTTCAAACGACGGGCAATCAGACAGATCTTGCAATTTCCGGCGATGGATTTTTTGTGCTTTCGGATGGCGATAGGACTTTTTATACGCGAGCGGGCAATTTTGGTATCGATCGAAACGGGACCTTAGTAAATCCTGCGAATGGTTTGAAGGTTCAAGGATGGATGGCTCGGATGAACGAAAATGGAGAGATGGCGATCAACTCCTCGGGAACTCC
Organism: Spirochaetota bacterium; assembly: GCA_026419015.1. Classification (GTDB taxonomy): domain Bacteria; phylum Spirochaetota; class UBA4802; order UBA4802; family JAGODF01; genus DYLV01. The sequence goes on along the minus strand of JAOAAF010000012.1, from coordinate 4,550 downwards.
CGAAGATATTATAATACCAATATACGGGAAAGTTGAAGCGCGCGAAACCACTTTCGTGCGCTATCGCTCGAATCTCGATTCGCGAGCGCCCATAGTTCCTGAAAACGCTACCGCGCGCATGCGCGCCTCTGCGGCAGTCACGACGAACATCGATGTGTACGATAATCTTGGAAATCCCCATCGATTATCGCTTATGTTTTGGAGAACCGGACCCAACCAATGGACGGCTTCTGCGGCGATAACCGGTGCGCTTGGGCCAATTACTATCGATGTACCGGGCGGGGCGGGACAGGCGAATCAAGCAAATAACTCCACACGCATAAATTTTCGTTTCGCACCCGATGGACGGCTCATCTCAATAAGCGATGATGCCAGCCCCGATGAACTCAATCAAGGACCACTTGAAGCAATCGTAAACTATCGCGTCGAAGGGGATCCGACGGTTCGAAACATTCGGCTTTCTTTTGGCACGGCAGGGATTTTAGATGGAATTACGCAGTTTGCTTCAACATCTACCACCCGCGCGGTTGAACAAAATGGTCACGGCATGGGTTACATGGAATCATTCCACATCGACAACTCGGGAGTAATTACAGGAGTGTATTCGAATGGAGTTCGGCAACCGATTGGACAAGTCGCGATGGCGGTGTTTACGAATCCACAGGGCTTAACGGCGAGTGGGGAAAACCTTTTCGAAGAGTCGAACAATTCGGGAAGCGCGAACATCGGCGCTGCTGGCACGGGCGGTCGGGGGAAAATGGTTGCAGGTACGCTTGAAATGTCAAATGTGGATTTATCTGACCAATTTACCGATATGATAATTACTCAACGCGGTTTTCAGGCAAACTCTCGTACAATCACCACATCGGATCAAATGCTTCAGGAAGTAATAAATCTGAAACGATAACGGTATATTGGTACGCAAACCCCGGCGCATGCCGGGGTTTTTTATTTAAAAATAATACTTTGACAATGGGCGGTGGATGCAAAAAGGCGATTAGAGTGCATGCGAAGAAGATTTCTCCGCTAATTACTTTTCACCGGTTTATCATTCAGCGCGAATATCCTTTTTTCTATCTTCTTCGAGCATTTTTCGTGCGGCATCTTCTTTTTGTTTTTCGATTTTTTCTCTCTCGGTTGAAGTAACACCATTGGGTGCTTTTTTTTGCGTTACTGAGTGTTTTTTCCCTTTGAAGGTTTCAGCTCTCGCGGCAATATTTTTTTTCAATACTTCTTGGTCGCGAATTGTACTCCTTTTCGATGAAGGAGCATCGATTTCCACTGAAGTGTGAGAAATTTTTTTTTGCACGATATTTTTTTCGCGCGTTTTTTCCGGTTTATCGATTATCGAGTCGGTTTCGCGCATTATTGCAACTTTTGGTTGTATGGAAATCTGCCTTGGGTATTCGGCTGAATCGGTAAGGAGCATGTACCAGATGCCAAAAAACCCGCCGGAGAGCGAGTGTTCGCGAAATTCAATTTCCAAACGCCCATCGAGCGTTAAGTGATAAGGGATTTCGATATAAACTGGTTCGTTTGTGTGAAGAATTTCTTGAAATCGATAATGCGCTATGCTTTCCTTTTCTGCCCTTATTTCTAACGTCGCCGCGATCTCGTGAGATGTGAGGGGCGTGTAGGTCACGAAATGTATCCACAAATGGTAGCGCGCGAAGGGATCGAGATTTTCGAAAACGATTTTGGATCCGTATTTTGAAATGAAGCGCGCATGCGAAATCTCATCGGCGAATTGGCTTTTATGCGCTTTTAATCCATGAACGCGTGCCCAATTGTGAATTTCTTTGTAAGTGAGACATGAGTGCCAATGTATAAACGAGATGTTTTCCGTTGGTTGGCATGGAATGATGAGGGTTGTAGTATTCTTTTTTGTTATTTGGGTTGTGCCTTTTAGTGGTTCATCGAGCGCTGATATGATTGCGCCGAAAGGATAAATGAACAAGAAAGAGCATAACATCGCCACGGAAACACAATTTTTTGCACCGCACTGCATTAATTTCCGTCTATTTGATAAATTTGGACTAATTTCCTTCATATGAACTATGTTCGGCAAAATCAAGTACAATATTTATGAGGTTATTGGTTCGTTATCAGAGAATATTAAACCAGGAATGAGCGATATGCATTTTAATAGCCTCTGGTTATGCGCTTTCCCAAGATGCGCATGCCGGTAAAAGTTTAGTGGTGCGATGGGTGAAAGTTTTTTAGTTAAATAAATCGTAAAATGCACTGTACAAATCAAGCGGCGCATACGATTCGCGCCCTTCTTCGCGGCGCAACAGCATAATTGCAGTTTCTTCGACGAGATTTCCCACATGCCACCAGAACGAATCAACTCCATCGTACTGCTGGAAGATATCGGTATGGATTAGGTAGTTGAATTCTTCGACCAAATCCCATGCGCTATACCGGTCATCGGGCCGAAGGACATCGAGCAGGTATTTCCCAATGCCATCCTCCCCAAAGGTGATGATGCCCATTTGCAAAAGGTCGTCGTACATACCTTGGAAACAACGCAACAGCGGTGGAAGTTTTTCAAGGATATTGCTTATAAGATGGGTGTAATAACCTGAATTGAGATGATCGAGATTGCGTGGATCGTGGACGTTGCGACGATCGATGTTCTCATTCCATAGGAGGTTTGTCACAAGGGATTGTATCATTGGGAGCTCATTTGGTGAAATATTGGCGATTTGCACAAACCGCTCCCATGCATCAAAAAGCCTTCCAATCGCGTAATTGGGATTTGGTTGAGTTGGATCATCGCGCCTTACAGGGCTTGCGATCTCAGCGAAAATCTCTGTGAGATTGTTAATTGCATGGCGATGTCCATCATCGAGATCTTTTCCCGCCGTCACAGGATAGTATTTTTCCCTGTGAGTATCGTCGTATTTGTATTCGTAAATTCTATCGAACACGTAATTGCGGTAATCGTTGATCGCCTGGCGCAACGACACAGTATATTTTTCTTTGAAATTGGTTGCAGGGTCAGGGATTTTAAGGGTTGTAGAATCGTAGATTGAATCGATGAGTGCATTCTTAAAGAAGTTGAGCTCTTTTTGAACATCAAGCCCCCGATTTTGTGAGCCATCCCATCCAAAGAGCCAGTCGATGATGGTGGCGGGTCGGTACACTGCTACATCGTTTTTACCGATGTACTGATCGTATTTAACCAAAGGCTTGTTGTATTCGAAATCTTTCGATTGATAAATAATCAATTGTTTGTTGTATTCCCTCATCACCCAGTCCATGCGGACATCGTAATTATGTGGATTGTAGATGTTCGGCGCGTGCTCTTCGCCCCCACGGTACCATGCGCTTCGGAAACTGAGACAATAATCGGAAAACGAATCTTTTGAGGTATTATATCGAAAATCGATGAAGGCATTTAGACCTTTAAAAATTATCTTACATTTTTCGCTATTATTTTTATTTTCTTCTATCCATTGCTTTGCATCGATGTACTTAAAGTAGCGTTCGCCCGAAAGAATGATGGGCGTTTCGCCATCCCAATCCGAACCGCCTGTGACCAGTTCATTGCCATCAGCAATTGGTTCGGTCGAAAGTTCAATGAAGCCATTGCCATTTCCATCCTTTGCTTCATCGAATTCCATGTATTTACCAAATCCGTATATTGCTTCGCCTTTCTCGAAAACGACGAAATCCTTCTCCGCAGGCACCCCTTTTCGAAGATCGGAAAGCTTTATTTGCACTTGAGTTTCATAAAGCCCTAACACGGCCGATTCAAAAATGTTTATCCCAAAGTTTTTTACCAGGCTGTCGTTGATGCTGCCAATTTTGTCCTTCAGCACCTTAGGGGAAATTTCTTTTCCCCACGTTTCGAGATTAAAGTTGTAAATTCCTTCAAAATCGTTGAGGCGAGCTTCTTTGATGAAATCGATGATGCCTTCGAATTTAAAATCGCGCACAAACTGAACAATGTCTTCAATTTCGGATTCGCTTAAGCCAATTTGGAAAAGCCCTAACGATTTTGCTTCTTCGCGGGTTGGCCGCGCGGTGAGAGAATCGGGATCGTAGTGTTCTTCAAGCCATTTTGCGTACAGGTAATCGTCGAGGATTGGGATTGCTTTTTTCAAAAAATTGACAAAACGCGAGTCGTTTGCCAGATCGCGAAGCAAATAAAAGCTCCTTTCAAGCTGTTCGAGCGATTGGTTGTCGGCAAAATACATGAGCCGATAGATTGGCACATCCCAGTCTATTTTTGGATTGCGAGTTCCATCAACCCAATAGCGCACAAGATCGGTAAGCTTCCCGTTTTCATCTCGAGGGCCGCGAGTTAAGTCAAAGGAGTTTAAGTATGAGCGAACCATGCTTTTGACAGCGGACTCGATTCCTTTTTTTAAAGGAGCTAAATAGTTGATATTGGCATATTTGCTGCGCAAAAGGGTGGGAAGAATGCCTTTACGCGAACCAGGAACGACAGTATCGGTTTGGGGATCATGATCGATGAGGATGTTAATTAGGGCATTCGGATTGTACATTGGCGTGTCGGGATATGAGACGATCTCTTGGTC
>JAOAAF010000135.1 GCA_026419015.1 Spirochaetota bacterium | reverse complement strand
ATTTGCATGTTGGCGAATGTAGCCATATTTAGCCGTGTCTTTATTGTAATCGGATGGAACAAATCCTGGTTCTTTAGGTTTTGGGATGTATATCGTTTCGTAAATGTGGTAGCGCCCTTCGCTATTTCCATATTTCCCAATACCCGGACCGCGATACCCATTATTGTCGTCGATTATTGTTTTCCCATTTTTGCCTTTGTTTGCGGGGAGCAAATATGCGGGCACGATGGTATACCAATCGGTATAAAAATCATTTTCGTATTTCCGCGTTCCACCATTTGGCGCTTTCCCGCGATACGTATATGGGCCATACCCTTCCCAGCAAGCAAGGGCAATTTCGGACATCGTCCAATTGCATGTGTTGATCCGACCATTTTCATCAGAAATGCCAATCACATCACCCTGATGGGGTGAAAACTTACCGTACCAGTTACCCACCCAATAACCGTTTCGCGCGCGAAATGTTCCCGGTTGGAGGCATTCGTTAGCAGGTGTTCCATGTTGGGTTGCGTAAGTAACCCAACCGGGACTTGGATCGAGTGAACTTTTGCGCAACACATCGCCGTGTGGGGAAGCGATTACGCGCATTGCGATATCGACGCATATACAGGCCACGCATTTTCGCGATCGAACGTATTCGCTCCACCCAAGGGGGCTTCCCATTGAGCGCATGCTGTTTTGCACAGAAAGCTCTCCCGGTGCACGTGAGGGATCTACCGCACCGTAGCTTACGCCCATTGTGAAAAGCATTTCTGCCAGTGCGGAAAGTTCACCTTCTTTGTTTCCATTGCGATCGCGGGTGAGAAAGTTTTGAAGCGACCAGGTAATCCCACCGAGCAGGGTTTGAATGTTTTTGCTCGGATCGCCAAAGAATTGCTCCCCATCTTCTGGGGTCAGAGCCCACTTGCATCCATCATCGGTGCAATGGTAATAATCTTGCAAAATGTGAAGCTGCATGTTCGTCAACACTGCTTCCATGATGCTTTCGTTTTTGTAGCTTTGCGATACGGCCTTTCCAGTTAATCTTTCCTGTGCCTGTTTCCTGAACGGTTTTTCGGTTCCATCATTGGTTTTGAATTTGGCAAGTTTTGTCATATAACCGTCAGATGGAGAGATGGTCCAATTTGCTGGATTGTCGGGATCGTTGGGATATGGTGCCGCAGAATACATTAAACCGGGAAAGGTGCGGGTATAAATGACTTTCGGTGGAACGTTGGTACAGGTTATTCCTTGATAAACGAAACTTTTATACGGGCCAATGCATTTTCCTGGGTTTGGTGGTTCAGGATCAATGTAATCCTCGCAACAATTTACTTCTTCTCCTATTGGCCCACAGGTAGTGTAGCCGGGGATCGTATTCGTATATGTTAACCCACTCCATGCAACTTTTCGAATAAGATCTTTGGTTATTCCCGCATCGGTTGGCGAATTCGTAAGTTTGAAACTCGCGTTGAGTCGTTCGGAAACGCTGTAAAAACCATCGTTAGGATTGTTTGATCCAAGCCAATGGAGGATTTCATTTTCTTCAAAGTCGAAAATTTCGATTTGTTCAAGGTCATCGTACTTTTGTAAATCTTTTTGAATGCTATCGACCAGCCATTGCGTGAGCAAGGTAGTGTCTTCGGATTTCTTTTCGGCGTTTTGCGAAAGGCCTTTTGGCGTTGCGGCAAGGATCTTCATCTGTTCGTCTAAAAGCCATCGCCCACGTCGAATAAAATTTTTATAGTGCTTTTCGCTATTTTTGCCGTTTTCTTTTAAATACGGAGGTAAATTTAGAGTTGTAAAATTGGATGGGATTGTTGCACTGCTCAGCGTTGGATCTTTTATGATTGGATACAAATCTCGAATGAGGAAATCGAGTATTCCTTTTTTAAGTGGATCGGCACATACCCAATTTGCGATTTCTTCTTCCAGATCGCGAATTCCTTGTCCGGGTTCGGGGCGTTCCAGCGATTCGATGAGTTCTTCCATTTTTTCTTCGACATTGATATTCTCATCGAGAAGGCTTACGTAAAAATCTTTCAGCAATAGTGCAGGATCGTTCAGGTCTTTCGCATTATCAAAAAGCCGATATCCAATGCGAAGAATTTCCAAAAGCGTGTTCACCCCACGATATCCCATATCTGCTAACTCTTGCGTGGGGCTAAAAAGATCCCAGTAAAATGTGCGTTCGTCGGGATCGATGACTCCATTGCGGTTATTGTCTTCCCAATTGCGAAGCTTTTCGACAATTGAAATGATCGAATCGATGCTTTCAGTCATCACCGAGCGATCTAAATCCAATACTTTATTCACAACATCTAATGTTGTTTCGAGCGATTGGGGATCTTTTGCATATGCGCCATGAAAAGAATCAAGGCTTTCGGCCAATGAGCGAACAATGCTCGGAAAAATCGCATTATGCCCATACATCGAGTTTCCAAGAATAAGATACAGCTGTGCATTGAGTTCTGGATTGGCATCGAGCATTGCATTGGCACGGCGATTAAACTCTTTGGGATCGATGTTTTCGAACATCGAACGAATCGCAGGAGTTTTATCGAATATGTGGAGCAGTTTTACTTTTGGTTCTGGCGATAGTTGTTGGAAGTTGAGCGAATCGTCATTCCCACAACCGATAACTGCAAAAATGAATACAAGGAACCACAGCACACAAATTGTGCGCATGTTTGTCGTTGGCATGTTCATGAAATCCACCCCCGCATGCGATGTAAGCGCTTTGCAGTGTATTTTTGTAATGCGCAAAGCTGCTTACTTCTACATCATTTCATTTCCCCATGCCTCTTGTGCGAAAACGCTCTTTTTAAGAAAATTTAATAAAACTGCAGGAATAATTTCAAGAAAAAAAATAATAAAAATTAAAAAAATATAAATTTTCAAGTTTTTAGAATGAAATGTCTCTCATGACAAAAAATGTAATGAAGGGTTTTTCAAAAAAGCAGTTTCCGCATTTCGCTGATAATTACGTCGTTGTCCGCAATTTTCCCTTTACCTACATCGCCGCATGCAAGCAACCCTTCTGTTGGTTCAATAAAATGGTATTTTTTAAGGCTTTTTAAAAAATTAATGTTTTTTTGTACAATCGGATTGTTCCACATTTCGACGTTCATTGCAGGAGCGAACGCAACAGGGGTATTTTGAGGAAGAGCCATCACGATTGTGGTTAATAAATCGTCTGCGATGCCAGCAGCAATTTTGCCGATGATATTGGCTGTCGCAGGCGCAATGAGTGCAATATCCGCCCATTTTGCGATCTCAATGTGAAATACCTCGCGGGGAGTTTCTTCTTCAAAAAGATCGGTGTGGACTGTATTGTTCGTTAATATTTGGAGCGTGTAGGGCGTAATGAATTTGCATGCATTTTTTGTCATTACAACGCGCACCTGAGCGCCTTGTTTAATGAAATCGCGGGCTAAATCGCATGCGCGGTATGCCGCAATTCCGCCCGAAATACCCAGAAGTATTTTTGCGTTTTGCATAACGCTTACCCTTATTTGTGTTCATCATAGAAACACTAAGTTGCGAAGCGCAAGGGGGTCAAGCGGAATTTTATAATTTCAATATCAAATGCGCCCGACGATTTCTTACTGAACTCTTTCCCCGTGTTCTGCTATGAATTCTTCAATTTTCTTTTTTATTTCAGCGCGTAAGATTCTTACCTTCTCAAGTTTTTCTTCTTCAGTTCCTGTAAAGGCAGCTGGGTCTTGAAAGCTCCAATGCAACCGATGCGTGACGCCTGGAAAAATGGGACAGCGCTCGGCTGTGTTTTCATCGCAGACCGTGATTACGTATGCATAAAAATCACCTCGTTTTACGAGATCGAAGACAGCTTTTGATTTTTTTTGCGAAATATCGATACCCACTTCTGCCATTGCGCGTACGACGAGAGGATTTAGCTCTGCGGGTTCAAATCCTGCACTTTCAGCTTCAAATTGATCGCCTGCTAAATGATTCAAAAAAGCTTCCGCCATTTGGCTTCGTGCGGAATTGTGAACGCAGAGAAATAACACTTTGATTTTTTTCATAAAGAAGAATACATCCTTATCGTTTTGATTATTTATATGTTGTAAATGTTTATTTATCATAAAGAATATATAAACATTCTGTAAAACGATTTTTAAGGCGAAAAAACTGCGCACGCTTTTCGCTTTTGGGTATATCCCAACAGCAAATTTATGGATTATTTGCATTTCTTTGCGATAAATTTAAAAAATTTTCATTTTTCAAAATCATTTTTTAACCGAACTTGTACGAATTTGAGAAACATGCAATTGAGGCAAGAATTAAATTTTTTGTGGAGGATGTGATGGACCACCAATCGGTAGAAATCAGGCATGAGCCAGGAAATATCTATTTCCCTCAGCTTCTTGCCAAACCCTACCTTATTCAGTTTTCAAATTATCGTGCGAATGTGGAATTGGAGATCGATAAAGGCGAATATCTCATAAAAACAGCAACGAGGATAGATGAACTCGATATGGTGTTTCGACTAAGGCATGCGGTGTTTATTGAGGAAATGCTTGGACGGAAAAACGTTTTCGGAGTGGACATCGATCGTTTCGATAAAAGGTGCGATCATTTAATGGTAATAGAAAAAAAGACAGGCAAATGCGTTGGTACCTATCGGCTCATTTCGGATGTGTATTCGACAGAATTTTATTCGGCGACGGAGTTTTATTTGGGGAATTTTTTGGAATTGAAAGGGGTGAAGCTTGAAATTGGCAGAGCGTGCATCGATCCCGAATATCGAAGAAAAAATATGATGGGCCTTTTGTGGGAAGGAATTTATTCCTATATTGGAAAAATTGGAGTGCGATACATCTTTGGGTGTTCCAGTGTCATGACGCACGATAGAACTGCTATTGCTGCGCTGTACTGGTATTTACAACAAAATGGTCATATCCTTGATGAATTTGGCGTTCGGCCACGAAAAAAATATGCGATCCCCACACTCAAAGACGATATTGAGGCGGTTCGCATTTTAGGAGATGAGTATATTTCCAATGCCGCGATGGAGGTGTTACCGCGATTGCTGAAAGATTATTTCCAATTCGGTGCGAAAGTGTGTGGGGAGCCAGCATTTGACAAATCGTTTAACTGTGCAGATTTTTTTACCGTTCTCGATCTTCAAAATTTGAACGATCACTACAAAAAGGAACGAATTGGATGAGAAAAGTTCCATCGCTCGCTTCTTTTTATAACGCATTGAAGTTTGTATTATTATGCAAATATAAGCCAATTAAACGTACGTATCGGTACACTCAAATACGCGTTGGCAATCGCTATCGAGATGCTTATGTGTATTTTCCTTCTGGGCGGTACCACCAGAAGGAAAAAGGAACAATTGTGGTGATTCATGGCATGTCGGCACGTGCGAATGATGATCCGCGAATCGTTGCAGTATGCGAAGCGTTTGCACAGTGCGGGTATGTTGTGGTGTCCCCTAAGTTTTCCGAGATCGCGGAATTTTACATTTCAACGGGGACAATTAACAATATTGCTGAAACGTTGCGCGCCGTCGCATTCGATGCGCTTTTGTGCCGCACAAGGAGGATATTAATTTTTGCACCTTCGTTTTCAGCTGGCATGTCGCTTTTGGCAATTTCGCGACTTGCAGGCGAGGGTTTTATTGATGCAATGTGTTCGATTGGCGCGTATGGTTCTGTCGATACTGTAATCGAAGAGCTATTGAATAGATCGGATATTGACGAATATGGCCGTTTGATTGTGCTTAAAAATGTTATCCGTTACGCTCAAGGATTTGGTGAAAAGTCAGTTTATCTGCTTCGAGAAGCGATATTGGATAACGGACTTAATCGTTGTGAGGCAAACTTTATTTCAAAGCTTGCGGTGATTCCTGCACCGTTGCGCAAACGCATTCAGCGTTTACTCACCGATGTAAATTTTCGGCGTCGAATATGGAATCAAATCCTTTTGCGATCTCGGAAAGTAAGGAATCTTATCGGTAGGCTTTCTGTTGTTGAAAATATTTCGCACATTCCATCTCGAGTTGTGCTCATCCATGGCAAGGATGATAAGGTAATTTCATCGAGAGAATCGAAAGCGATATTTGCCAAGCTACAATCGCTCCGTGTCCCTTCTGCGCTTTGCATCACACCTCTTTTAAGCCATGGCGATGCACAGAAATCCAGAGCTTTTCTTCGACATCTGTTTGAACTGGTGTATGCCTTCGCATTTTTCTTTGGCTAAAAATGCTTTCGGGAATTTCCCATAAAATATTTTTACGCGCATTCATTATGCTTTTTTGCTCTCTTTACAATTATTATACGAATTCTTTATCGTTTTATTACAAGATGACAATAGATGAATAATGACACGATGAAGGAGTAGTGCCTTTATGAATCATCCGAAAACTTTTGATGAAGAAATTGTAAAGATGCTCGATGGATTTTTGGCCGAACAAAAAAGTCGCTTTCCATCGAATGAGATCCTTACAATGGATTTGCATTGTCACGATCACAACAGCGATATCCCTGATGAACAGCTAGGAAGAATTCTAGGTGTTCCCGAAACCTGGTTGCCCACGGAAGATCTCATTTCTGTGTTGAAATCAAATGGGTGCAATGCATTTACCATCACCAATCACAACAATGCGCGTTCGTGTTGGTACCTTCTCGAGAAGGGCTTCGATGTATTGGTGGGTGCTGAATTCAGTTGCATGGTGCCCGATTACAAAACGGGCATCCATGTCCTTGCATATGGCTTTACCCCCGAACAGGAAACCAAGCTCAATAAATATCGAAACGATATTTACCGTTTTCAAGAATATACGTGTGAAAACAATATTCCAACGATATGGGCTCATCCCTTGTACCACTATCGATCAACGGGGCTTCCCCCGATGGAGTTTTTCGACAAAATGGCGCTATTATTTGAACGCTTTGAAGTAATAAATGGCCAACGGGATAGTTGGCAAAATATGCTCGTCAAGACGTGGATTGAATCGCTCACGCCTGAAAAGATTCAATTTTTCTCAAAAAAGTATAAAATAGATCCGCGGCGCTATTGTCGAAATCCGTATGCAAAGGTGTTCGCCGCTGGTTCCGACAGCCACATGGGCATTTTTACCGGCCTTACTGGAGTGTATCTCCATGTTCCTAATCTTGAACAGAAAATAAAATCATCTTCGCGCGCAGCGCTCGCTTTAGAAGCTGTCTCTTATACACATC
>JAOAAF010000134.1 GCA_026419015.1 Spirochaetota bacterium | reverse complement strand
GGAGCACCTCGTGAAAAGGTTAATTCCCAATTATGATTTAAATAAACAGACCGGTTTCCCTCCCAGCATCCCTATTCCGAATTTAGATGCGGCACGGCAAATTGTACACGATATTAACGAACTTTCCCTTTTTCCGCAGTTTGTAAATCTTTTAGTGGAGATTTCCTATCGTGGCTGGATGGGGAAAAAATACGATATTGCGTATCTTCACGACATTATCAGAGAAATGCGAGAGCATGGATTCGTCTATGATGTTCAAAATAAGATGTTTGTAGAGGATCACACTGTGCGAAAGACTCGCAACTGGGGAGTATTGCGAGAAGGGAGTGAATACGTATTGTCGTTTTTGCGGTTTGATATTGTATCGAATTCAGAATTAGTTCGAAAGTACAGTACTGAAGTGGTAAATTACACGTACAGCGATTTTGGAGAGATTGTAAAACAGTCAATTTATAAGAGAAATGGGCGAATATGGACGTGGGAAGGGGATGGAGGATTAATTGCTTTTTACTTTTCTCATAGAAATCAAATGGCAGTTTTGGCGGGGATGGAAATTCTGCACGAATTATTTTTGTACAATAAGCTTTATTGCCGTTTTGAAGAGCCACTTCAGGTTCGCATGGCAGTGCATTGCGGGGGTTGCGAATACATAGATAGCGAAGAAGAGGTGAAAAAGCTCGATGTAGTGCGCAGAACAATCGAGTATGAATCGAAGTATACCTCCCCAAATTCGCTTACCATAAGCGAAATTGTCTACAACACCCTCGATCATGTGGTGGCAGATGAGTTTGTGCTTCAAATTATTCCAGGGAATATTAAGTTATATTCTTATTGCATTGCAGGGGAAAATAAATGAAAATTTACCTCGTTGGGCGAGAAAAGCTTCTTTTGGCTTTCTCAAAAATAAAAAAACGCGACGAAGATGTTGAATGGATGCCAGTATCTGAATTAAAAAAGAAAATTGAAACAATTCCAACTGGATCGCTTGTTTATGTAGACATTTTTTCATTAAGCGATGTTGAAACCAACAAAATAATTAAACTTCTCGAAAAACGCTCGCATATCTTGTGGGGAATTGTAGACGAAAAAAATGCAATAAAAGATCCCGCAGAACTTTTTCACCGCGGTGCGGTAGATTATATTGGGAAGGAAGTTATTAAGTTGCCGCTCACTTCATCCCGCATTCGAAGAATTTCTGCATTTAAAAATATAGCAGTGCAAAAAGAATTCGATAAAGGAGTAATGCAATTTCAATACATCCCTTCCGGCAGCGATTGGTCGAATGTGAAGGAAGGGGAAGAATATACGTTTTGCATGATGTTTTTTGAACTTGATCATCAGTTGCAACTTAAAAAAAATTCCAGCGAACAGCAAATTAAAGAGCGATCGCAAATCGTCCACGATTTTTTGGAAAAAATGATAAAGCCGATAAATGGGAAAATATGGATGTGGTCACAATTTTGTGGGATTGTGTTAATTCCGTTTGATGGGAAAAGTTGTGATGTGATATTAACAGCGGTTCGGATGTGGTTAAATCGAACGATAATTAGCATAGAAGAGTGTAAGCTTGGACTAAAAATTTCTTTTCGCATTGTTCTCCATATTGGAAATACTGTGTATCGCGAACGGGGCAACACAGGTACAATTGTTTCTGATTCAATAAATTCGCTTTTCCATCTTGGGCAGAAGTTTGCGAAAGCAGGCGAACTTTTGTTGACGGAAGAGGTTACTCGTTTCATACCAGCTGGCATAAAGGATTTGTTCGTTGATGCGGGAATGTATGAGAGAAGAAATATTTATAAATTTGTAATTTAAAAAAATTAATAGGAGTAAATATGGAATTAAAAGAAGCAATTTACACTCGAAGAAGTATTAGAAAATTTACTGAAGAAATGGTAACTGATGACGAAATCAAAGAAATGCTCGATGCAGCACGTTTTGCGCCTTCGTGGGCAAATGTTCAACCATGGGAATTCATTGTGGTGCGAGACAAATCAATCATTGAAAGGATCACAAATACGTATTCGCCGAACAATCCTGCACGAAAGTGTTCTTTAGCATGTTCCGCGTTGATTGTGGTATGTGGGAAACAACACCTTTCGGGCTACAAAGATGGTGCGCCAGTGACGCGTTTCGATAGTTGGTATATGTTCGATTTGGGCATGGCTGTACAAAATCTTTGTTTGCGCGCGCACGATATGGGGTTGGGGACGGTCGTAGTTGGTTTTATGAATCACGATGAATGTCGGCGCATCTTGGAAGTGCCTGCGGGATATGAAGTAGTCGCAGCAATTCCAGTGGGAAAACCTGCGGTTGTGGGAAAAGAAGGCCCTCCTCGAAGGCCACTTTCGGAAATAGTGCATTTAAATAAATTTGGAGTTCAAATGAAATAGCATTTAAGGTTTCGCAATGCATGCACGAAAATTCATTACTCTATTACTGTTTATATTTTTTTGTGTGGAAATCCCTGCAATATTTTCTCATCCTTTTGTGCTCGATTCGGAATTTAGCGGCAAACCCTTAGGGAAATACCTTTTATATTATGAAGACAAAACAGGTACGTTAACTATTGAAGATGTGCAAAAGGAAGAAATAAACAAATTGTTTCTTCCTGTGATGAAAGATTATCCCAGCTTTGGCTATTCTCATTCGGCTTTCTGGTTTAAATTAATTGTTCACAATCCATCGCAAAACCGTCTGCGGTGGATTTTGGATTACAATTATCCAATTATCGATTTAGTGGAGTTGTATTTTTTCGAAGGAGGCAAATACATAAGACACGTTGGAGGCGATAGCGTACCCTTCCATGTGCGACAAATCAGATGCCGTAGCATTGCGTTCCCAATACATCAGCCCCCAGGGGAATCGACAATATATTTACGGGTAAAATCTGAAGGTTCTCTCACAGTCCCACTCGAAGCGCATTTGCCAGAAAATTTTTCCAGGCGGGTGCAAATTGAGTTGGCTCTGTTGTTTTTGCACTATGGAATCATGCTTGCACTTTTTTTATACAATCTTTTTATTTTTATTTCATATAAAGAAAAAAGTTATTTGTTTTTATCTCTCTTTTTAGGGTCAATTGCGATTTTTTCTATGACGCAAAATGGAATTGCCTTTCAATTTTTATGGCCAAATGCGCTGTGGTGGACAAATGTCTCAAACCCCTTTTTCCTTTTTTTGTCAGTGCTATGTGCGCTTGCCTTTTCCCGCTTTTTTTTGAACATGAAAAAAGAGCTTCCCCGGTTTGATGTTTTTGTACGGTGGTTCATGTATCTTAATGGGGCATTGCTTGCCTATCCTATTTTTGGGAAATACCATATTGCAACTCAACTTTCCACAGGGTTTGCGGGTATCACGGTGATGTGTTTTGTAATTAGCGGAGCAATACTTGTGTATCGAAAAAATCGCGCAGGGGTATTTTTATTATCGGCATGGTCGGCGATGATTGTTGGGACACTTCTTACCACTCTTCGCGCATTTGGATTTGCGCCAAGTGGAATTATTTCAACATGGGGTTATCAGGCAGGTGCTTCCGTGATGGCTCTTTTGCTTTCTTTCGCAGTGGCCGATCAACTTAAAAGGTTGCGCCAGGAGAAAGAAGATGCAATGAAGGCGCTTCGCGAATCGGAAGAAAAATATCGCGCGTTGGTCGAAAATGCGCGAGAAGGAATTCTTCTCGTTGTTGATGGGATGGTACGATATGCAAACAAATCTTTTGTAGAAATGACAGGGTATTCCGAGGAAGAACTGTATTCTCTTGATATTTTCACAACAATCTTCCCTCCATCAACTGATGGTACGCATGAGGTGTTAATGAATTATTTGTCGCGCATTGAAGGGAAGGCAGCTCCAGAACAGTATGAAGCGCGCATTAAAAATAAATATGGAAACTTTGTCGATGTATTCATTTCTGCAGTTGCAATACGCGTCGAGGGGAAAATGGGAACCCTCTCTATTGTAACGAACATTTCTTCGCTGAAAAAAGCAGAAAAAACTATTTTACAGCAATTCGAGGAAATACAATCGCAATATGAGGAATTGGAAGCGCTTAATGAAGAACTTGTCAACACTCAGAACGAATTATTGGAAGTGAACGATACGCTTGCAAAAGAACGGGAGAAACTTGCAATTACTCTCCGTTCAATTGCGGATTCGGTAATCACAACCGATGTTACTGGTAAAATAACGTACATGAATCCAAGCGCAGAGAAGATTGTTGGCATTTCCTTTGCTGAGGCAGAAGGCAAAAAATTTTCAGAAATATTTGCATTAAAGGCGAGCGAGTCACAACAGGCTTTGGATGATCCAGTTTATGAAGTTATCGCGCATGGGAATATTGCGATTAAAGAAACGACATGTGTTCTCAAGAAGAAAGAGGACGTGGTAATCGAAATCAATGGTGCTCCTTTAAAAGATAAAGCGGGAAGTGTTACTGGAACGGTGTTTGTGCTTCGCGATGTAACAGCGCGCGTGAAGCTTGAAAATGAGATAAATAAAATAAATCGGCTTGAATCCCTGGGGGTGTTGGCAGGAGGGATTGCACACGATTTTAATAATTTACTTACCGCCGTGTTGGCGAATGCATCGCTATTGAAAAAAAAGAACACGTTCGATGAAAAAGCGCATAAGTTGATCGCGATGATCGAGAAAGCAGGTGAGCGGGCTGCGAATTTAACGCGCCAGCTCCTTACTTTTGCGCGCGGTGGTGAACCAATTAAAACTACTGCCTCGGTCATGACGCTGTTGCGCGAGAGCATTGAGCTCACCCTTACGGGTACGAATTGCATTTGTAAAATTGTGAACGAAACGCCTGAAGAAAATCTTTACCCGCTGTGGGCGGATTCAAGTCAAATTGCGCAGGTGTTCAATAATTTGCTCATCAATGCAGTTCAAGCAATGCCATTGGGTGGTACTATCACAATCTTCGTTGCAAACTCGCAGGCGCCACAGGGCTTGCCGCTCAAAGAAGGCAATTACGTCAGAATAGCTTTTCGAGATGAGGGAGAGGGAATTCCACCAGAAAACATAGGAAAAATTTTTGATCCGTATTTTACAACTAAAGAGCGAGGATATGGTCTTGGGTTGGCCACATGCTATTCGATAATCAAACGGCACGATGGATACATTCACGTGGAATCAACACAAGGGAAAGGAAGTACGTTTGTCGTCTTTTTGCCTTCTGCTGAAACCGTGAGGGGTGAAAGAGAACTAAAGTTTTCCAATGTTTCGGCAGAGAAAAAATATCGGATTCTTATTATGGACGATGAAGAGTACATTCGCGAAACGCTCTCTGCCATTTTGGATTCTGCTGGCCACAAGTGTACTGCGTCGCGCGATGGGAGGGAAGCAATTGAAAAGTATAAAGCGTCATTGCAAGAAGGAAATCCGTTTGACATTGTGATTATGGATCTTACTGTCCCTGGTGGCATGGGTGGGAAAGAGGCCGTGGTGGAATTTACAAAATTTAATCCCCGGCCAATACTGATTGTTTCGAGTGGGTATTCGAATGTCCCAGTGTTATCGATGCCATACGAGTATGGATTTGATGGGGCAATTCTCAAGCCGTATTCGAGCGATGCAGTTATTGAAGCGATTGAGTCCGTTATGAAAAACAAAACGAGTTAACTTTATTACAAATTTTTGTGATTTCAAGATTGCTCGCGTAGTGAAAAAAGGTCAATTATAACCGCATATCGAATGCACATTTTTATTTTGAAAGATTTTATCGCTAAGGAGGAAGGTAATGCGTATTTTGGGAATAGTTTGTCTAATTGGATTTTTAAATGTAGGAGTTACGCGTAGTGCGGATACTCCGACGATTATTTCAATTCAAGAGGAAATACTTGCTCTTGCGAATAAAAGGCATGAGTTAGTGGGGAAAAATTTACAGATCCGTGGTGAAATGCTAAAGATCATCGCGCAGCACCAGCACGAACAAGAAAGCGAACGGAATGAAATGAAAAAAAAGCTTCAACCTCTTCGCAATGAGTTGTGGCGAAATCAGCAAGAAATACGGTCGCTTTCCAAATCTATTCAGGAAAAAAGAAAAGTTCTTGCGAATATGATGAAAACTGAGCGAATGCATCGGAAAACCAAAAAAACTGAACCGATCGAAGATATTTCGAATGTGGATTAAGTTATTTCAATTCCAATTAACACAATATCGTCATCAATTTGTGCACCGTCCCTGAAAGAATTGGCTTTGGAAAGTATTTCGTTAATGGTTTCTTTTAAATCCTCTTTGAGTGAGGTTTCGATGAGATGAATGAGTTCATTGAAACCGAGAATATGTTTGTCTTTATTGGTCATTTCTGGTAAGCCATCGGTATAAAGAAAAATTCTATCACCACGCGTCAGCCGAATTGAAATTTCTTCGTACATCGCATGTTCAAATTTCCCTAAAATTGTTCCCCGACAGCGCAGCATTTCAATTTTTTTTTCCGAGTTCCAGTACACAATGGGATTGGGATGACCGCCTTTCGAGAAGATAAATTCAACATCCCCATTAGAAAGTGGAGGTGTAAAATATCCGTAAATAGCTGTAACAAAATAATGCGGCATCGTTTCGATGAGTTCCCGATTGAGATATTCGATGAACTCTTTTGGACGTTGGCCGAAGCGACGGCATGCGCGGTCCGCAGTTGCTTTTAAAAGCGAAAGGAAAAGCGCAGCGGAAACCCCATGTCCTGAGACATCGCCAATGAAAACTCCAAGACCTCCTTCTTTAAGCGGCGTAAAGGAAAAATAGTCGCCTCCAACCGCATCGACAGAGAAATTTCGAAATTCGATTCGCATGTTTTCGACATTAGGTACCGAAGTAGGAAGGAGCGCGCGTTGAATGATTTGTGCATTTTTAAGATCTTTTTCAATCAATTCAGTTCTTTTCCGCAACATCTCTTCGCTTTTCCGCAGCGCCTCTTCGGCAATTTTTCGATTATGTGTTTCCATGGCAAGCGAAGCAAAATCTGCAAGCGATGCAGCAAATTGCATTTCCTCATAAGACCACGCGCGATTTTCCCCGCTCACTTCGATTATAATCAGCCCCACAATGTCACCGCTTAAGCAAAAAGAGATAAGCAAAATAGAACATAAATTTTTCCCTTTCGCATATTCATTGAAAAATGAAAGAAGAAAGCCATCTTCAGTATTTTGGTTAAGTTCAATAATTCGTGTAACATCTGTCTCTTATACACATCT
>JAOAAF010000133.1 GCA_026419015.1 Spirochaetota bacterium | reverse complement strand
GCTCCGAGCATATACAAGCCGCTTAGCGCGCTTTCGATGAGGCAAATGATCCGCTGCGCGGGTTTTTGCAAATAAAGTTGCGTATTGGTAAAATCGCGCACCGTTATCGTTGGTGAACTGAAGGGAGTGGGTTTATTGCATGCAGCCATGAAGAAATAAATTGCAAAAAAGCACAACAATGCGAATGCTTTGCACAGTGATTTCAGATGCGTTTTCATCGTAACAATTTTCATTGGATTATCAAATAACGGTGCATGTAGTTATTGTTCTCTGTAAAGAAAAATTTGCCCACGAAAATGTGTTCGTGGGCAAATTGGCAAATGAAAATTTCTCGTGTTAAAAAATTATTTCGACCCTTCCGAAGAATGCGCGGCCGGGATCCTGGAACTGCCATGGCATTTCGTACCGTTTATTTGTGAGATTTTCCGCTTCAAAAATGAGGTTAACTGATACATCCCGTGTTGCAATGAGCGATTTTACAATTTTCGCATTCACAATAAGGTAATCGTCGAGTTTTTTTCGGCTTGTCTTATCGCTGCTATCGTAAATCGCACCGTGATAGTGGGCGTACAAAGCAGCGAGGAGATTTTGCGGCAGATCGTACATAATTCCGCAATTGGCAAGATGCGTTGGAACAAATGGGGTTTTCGATCCATCGTGTTGAGGAGATGCGTCGTTTGAAATTTCATTGAAAATGTACGTATAGTTGGCAAACGCATGTAGATAGGAGAACGCGCGCACCTTCCCTTCAACTTCAGCGCCGTACGATACCACTTCGCCTGCATTGATGGATTTTGTCTGGGATGGCGTCAAGCTTACCACATTGTCAACGATGGTATCTTCGACAGTTGTGTAAAAGCCGCGAATGCCAAGGGTAAACATGTTCGCGATATTTACATCGCTCCCTAAATCGATGCTTAATCCCGATTCGGGTTTAAGATCGGGATTTGGCAATTGGCCGTCTCTGCCCGGTACTCCGAAGTCCGATTCGGGTATGGTACCCGCAATGCTTTTGATACCTGGAACGCGATAGCTTGAACCTGCATTGGCGTAAACCGTGAGATATTGCAAAATATGATATACAAAACCACCGCTCCACAAAAACACATTCCACGACGCATCATTTATGCCTGGTTCGCCACCGCTAATTGTTTCATATTCGTGGTGAATGCGGTTGTATCGAAATCCTGCGCGGAGAATGAGATTGTCCGCAAACACGACTTTTTCTTGAATATAAACGCCAGTGGCATTGGCCCACGCATCGTTTTGAGTCTGGCGAATCCAGTTGTTGCTTTCAGCATTGAGAAATGTACGGTAATTGCCAAATTGGTTATCGACCCCAATGGTGAAAAGACTTTTGCCAAGGTGCCGAATGTTCACGCTTGCATCGACAGGTACAATGTTTTGAAGAACGCCATTTTGCGATTCGAGATCAAAATCGGCTTGTGTGCTTCCACCGCCATCTTCATCCCATCGCCGATCGTAGCGCCGAAGTCCGCCTTTTATTTGCAGCGTGGTACCGGAAGCAATCCCCAGAGTGCATTCAGCATTAATAACGTCGTACACGTGGTCGTAGCGGCGATTAATTCTTCCGGTATCGCCCGCATGCTGAGTATGGTGGGCAAATATTGAAATTTTGTTTGCGTCGTTGAAAAAATACGAGAGCATGCCGTAAAGTCGGTTTTTCATGTATTGCGGATTATCTTTCATATTAAGCCATGAGTTTTCAGTTCCGTAATCGGTATAGCGCGATCGTTCCATAAATCCGCCAAAGAAATAGTTTAGTTCGCTGTTTCTCCCTTGGTGATAGGCCGCATACTGGTGAGTCCACCAGCTTCCAACTCCCGCGCTCAAACGAGTGGCCGGTTTCTCGATTTTATCCTTCAGCACGATGTTGGTGATTCCCGCAAGGGGCGATTGGTTGCCGGCAAAATCCTGACTTTGGTAGTTGTTATACAGCACGCTCGCAGGGCCGCGATATGCTTCAATGCGTTTGATGATCCACGGATCGAGCGTCATGGTATCGACGAATGAATCGATGGGAAGGCCATCCAACAAAAATACATTGTACGTAGGACCAAGCCCGCCGAACGCACCCCAGTTCGCATCGTTTCGCGAAAGCACGCTTACCGCGGAACCAGCTTCGTACATCAACAGTTCTGAAATGTTTTTTTTGCCCGCTGTCTTTTTTTCGATGTCTTTCTCCGATACGACAACGATCTTTTCGGTTGCGTATTTGATCGAATCGGGAATTTTGCTTTCGGTGATCACCACATCGGAAAGCGAGACAACAGCATCTTTGCTTTCTTCACCGAATACCGCAAGCGTTGACATGCATGTGAGAACTAATCCCGATATCATGAATAAAAATATTTTTTTCATATACTCTCCTTGTATATAAAAATAATTTTTGTAACACGAATACGCCCCCCATCAGCGTTGTCAATATTTTTTTAAACTGCAATCGCAAAAGCGAAATCATCCCTTAATTTTCCTGGTTTGGGTGATTCAAGGTAGAATACATCCCCAATTCGATTGGTTGTACCAACACGCGACGTTGCGCCCGCGGACAAACGCGTGTATACTATGTGGCCGGAATGTGGCGGCGAACAAATTGTCCAATGTCTTCAATTGCTTTCGTTGCTTCTTTAAGAAGTGGGGAAAGGTAGTGAAATACGTGAATCATGCCAGGCCAAATGGCAATTTCGGTTTCAACGCCCGATTCTTTTGCTTTCTCCGCCGCGCGGCGCGCATCGTCTAATAGAATTTCGCACTCTCCGACGTGAAAAAGAAGCGGCGGGAGTTTTTTAAAATTACCAAAAAGGGGCGAGACGGACGGATGAGCTAGATCTCCAGATGGCACATAGTAGCGCGCGAATTTTTCCAGCGCACGCGGTTCAAGCATTGGATCCTTGCGTTTGTTTTTCATTATCGATTCGCCAGATCCAGTGAGATCGGTCCATGGGGAAAGCAACACCGCACAGCCAGGAAGCGGAAGCTTTTTGTCGCGAAGGTGCATAAGGAGCGCAAGCGCAAGTCCCCCACCGGCGGAATCGCCCATGACTGCAATGCGATGCGGCTTTATGCCGCTTTTAAGAAGCCATCGGTACGATTTTACCGCATCATCCACTGCGGCAGGGTGGGGATGCTCGGGTGCAAGCCGGTACTCGGGAACAAGTGCTACGGCACCGCATGCGCGGGCGATGTTGCACACGAGATGCCGATGCGTCCGCGGAGAACAGACCGTGTATCCACCGCCATGGAAATATAAAATAGCTCTGCCTTCGTTTTTCCCGTGCCACATAACCTGCTCAGCTTTCACCCCTGCGGCATCGATTTCCCATGCCATGCATTGTAGCGGCAAGCGAATGTAACGGCGTGCGCGTTTTTCCGCAGCGCTTCGTATCGCTATGGGGCGGTCGTAATTTGTTCTCTTTCTCTGCAGCCTGATGATCGTTTTAATAAGTGCGTTTTTTAACATACATTTTCCCTTTTTAGAATCTATTTGGCGAAATGAATTTTTAGGATACTGTAACGCGAGGTATCGTATTCGGTGCAATGATTTTTCGTACTTTCGAATAAAATTTCTTTGAATATTTGTTTTCGATACGCATTTTATTGGTGCAGAATGGAAAATTTTTATGCGATGTTTTGTATTAGTTATACCCTTTTACTTCGCGAAAGGCATTTACCAGATTTTTTCGTCCATCGAAAATTTTTCCGCCGGTAAGTTCTACAATCTTTTCAAGTTGCGCGCGCGATGCGCTGCCAAAAAGAATTGCGAAAACGGGCACATCAAGGTTTGTAGCCTTCCATGCTTTTTCCAGATCCGCAAAGCTTGCACCGGTGTTGGATTCGCCATCGGTCATGAGCACTATTGCGGGCATGTAGTGAGAGGTGTTGTATTTTTTCATTTTATTCAACGCTAACATCGTTGGAGTGTAGATGTCAGTTCCACCAAAGGGTTGTTGCGACTTCAGTTTTGCCAAAAGTGCTTTTAATCGAAAAGCATTTGCACCGGTTGCGCTTGCGTGCCAAAGCACTGCGTGATTGAATGGGATAACCATCACAATATCGTCGCCAGAAGGTTGAATGAGATATTCTCTCGCTCGATCGGGATTGAGAATCAACTCCATTGCAGCGCGCAACTGGTCAATTCCCACTTCGGCCATGCTTCCCGAAAAATCCAAGCAGTACACGGTAAGCGAAGGTTTTCGAAATGCAGTCTGATAAAGCGCAAGCGCTTCGCTGATGACTTCTTCGGAAGGGAGTTTAATTGGGGTAAGATTTCTCTGCGCATCGATACCCCACTCTGGATTAAAAATCGTTTTTGCGATTTCATCCAAACTGAAAGCAGAAATTGCTGGCCTTCTTCCCAGCGCCACCAGTTTTTGTTGAACTTCTTTAGAGAGGAGATGCTCTTGCAGTTTGAGAAAAAATTTCTCTTTTTTCGGATTGCCGCGATTGACATATCCAAGCGGTGAGTCGGCAACGCAAAGGCCATCGGCAGGATAAATTGCAAAGAGAGGTTCTCGCCCCTTTTTGATGAGTTCGAAATTGGTTTCGATGATGAGCGATTCGTAGTTTACCATTGCATCGTAGTTTTTTGTTAAATACAGCTCTTTTAGCCATCCCGAACTTCCCGATGATCGATGTATTCCTGAAAGGATTGTGCGGATGTTTGCTTTTAGATCGCTTCGGTAAAGATCGGCGCGATTGAGCTTTTCTGGATTTCCCAGAAGGGCATATAAAAATCCAAAGTAGGCCATCGCTCCCGAGTTGGACTGGGTTGCAGAGGTCATCATAAACGAGAGCTTTTTCGCCTTGATTGCCATGAGGATTTCTTTGACTTTTACTTCCCGGCCAATCCAGTTGAGTTTTTGTGCCAGACTTTTTCGCACCCCAATGACAACCGGCGAGTGCATGACGGATTTCACATGTTTTACGCGGCTTTTTGAATCGCCAATGGTAATCCAGATGCTGCTTGCAGGCCACACGGCGTCGCAGGGAGGGTCGTCTTTCGAAAGTTCTTTTGAAATGTCAACGGACCCAAGGTAACGCATTTCGATTTCGACATTTTCTCTTTTGCCAAACTCAATAACAAGCGGTTCGAGGGATTTGTTTTCGGAACCGGAGATGATAGCGAAGCGCATTTTCTCTGCGCATGAAATGCCTGTAAGCACCAAAATTGCTGCGATGAATGTGCGCCAAGGTTTACTCATCGTACCGGATGGCCCCTTTAAGGAAACTTTTGAATAAAAAGTTGAAAATTGTGATATGAACAAAATTTAAATTATATAAAACACATGCAAAAACATTGTTAAGATTTTGTGAAAACAAGTGTATTGGGAGCGAAAAAAGTTGAATTTTTCGATGTAATTTTTTTAAAAAATGCATTTCCTGAACTCAGCATGGAGAATAGCACAAACTTGACTAAAAGGCGTGTTATCGTCTCGAATGCAAACCGATAAAATCGAGACGCCTTTGTTTCACCTGTTGAACGATTTTTCGTTGCCGCTCATATTTTGTTTGTATTGTTGTGAAATGCACTTATCAATGGCAATCACGCGGTTGAAATTTTAAAAAATCGAATAATAGGAATTATGGAATATGGCTGATTTTCTCCACCGTGACGTTGCCCGCGCCCGGGCGCTGTGCTTTGATCTTTTTCACACGCTTGTCGATGTAAACGAAGCATCGCCGGGAAGCAAAAACACCTGGGAACTTTTGGGCGTAAGCAAAGACGAATGGAACCGGGAATTGCTTGAGAATTCTCCCTGGCGGCAGACGGGCGCGGTGAGGGATCCCGTTAAAATCATCGGGAGGCTGGCAAAATCAATTAACCCGAATATTTCCGATGAACTCATTCGATATGTAGCCGAGTACCGCTACCAGCGCTTCGACCGTGCGATAATGCATCCGCCAAAGCGTTCGATTCACACGCTCCAGGAATTAAAACGAAGAGGCAAAAAGCTCGCGCTAGTGAGCAATGCCGATGTGGCAGAGGTGCGCGCATGGAACAAATCGCCCCTTGCGCCGCTTTTTGACTGCGTTGTTTTTTCGTGCGATGTGGGATGTATGAAACCTGATCCGCGGATATTTTTCGAAGCGCTGCGCCGCATTGATGAAAAGCCGCAGGATTGCCTTTTTGTGGGCGACGGCGGCGCCGATGAGCTTCGTGCCGCGCGCGAGCTTGGCTTTGCCACCGTGATGGTCACCGGATATTTATCGCTTGATGCAGAAAAACTTGAGGCAAGGAAAAAGCATGCCATGCACGTGATTCGGTTTGTGGATGAGCTGATATAATTCCCTGTTACCAAGGTTTTGACATTTTTTCGACGATGTCGCGGCGAGAGAGGATTTCAGAACAAAGTTCCCATCTGTCTTTTGAGGGGTCTATATTTTGTTCATATCGCAATTCAAATGCATCGCGCGATTTGTTTCGCAAGTGGATGTAGATATCCATCATCTCTTCGAGCTTTTCAATTGTTTCTATCCACTCGTCTTCGATAACATCGGGAAGATTTTTCCTAATTATAATAGAAAGTGCAATATCAACCAATGAATGTAATTATTCATAATGTGAAATCGGATATAATTTTTGGCTATGCAGGGAAATTTAAAATTCTTGAATCCGAAAGTTCTCTAAGGTATTTATATATTTTGTTTTTGCAAATATAATGTGGAATCAGAAATTACCTGAGTATGTTTAAGAAATATAAGTATATAAAAAATCTACATTGGTTATTTTCTTGAAATCTCTAATTAAAATAAAAACATGAAAGAAAGAAAAAAATCTAATAGACATTTTTCTTAAAAATTATTATTCAATGTTTTAAGGGAGCAAGATTATGATACCAATAGAAATGAAATTTTATCAATCATTACAAGACATGTTCATCGGTGCCAATATCGAAGGACAAGGCGGCTTTATTAACTTAATGAGAATAAAATCAGAGTATTACAAAAAAATCGAAAATCTTTTAAAAGAAGATATAGAAGAGATCCTTGCAAATACTATCTATGAAAATCACGACCTGCTCATCATCAAAGACAAAAACCCTAAAAGAGGGGAATTGTGAAATAGAGTTTGAAGATGGTAGCGTTGTAAATACAAAAGATTTGGATTATAAACTTATTAAACCTTTAATCTGGTGGGAGTGAAGATGAAAAAAGAAGAAATACTTAATCTTGTAAAAAAAATAATTACTGAAGAAGTAGAAAAATATGGTTATAAGGTTATTGAAATAATTTTATTTGGTTCTCGTG
>JAOAAF010000132.1 GCA_026419015.1 Spirochaetota bacterium | reverse complement strand
ATTGTTGACGGATATAAATGATCAGACTATATCATCCCATATACGAGGTCTATATGCGTACGCTTTTTTTGTCAACAATCACATTTTTTTTCTTCATTTCATGCAGTAGGGTTCATCCACCACAATCCAATGATCGAGATTTCGACATCCAAAAAATCAAACATATGCTTTTTGAACAAGAGCGATATGCAGAATCAATTTCAGAAATTGAAAAATCCCTATCGAAATACAATGAAGACTCTACGCTTTTCTACTTAAGAGGCATGGCATATCTCAATACTAAGCAATACGAATTTGCCATGAACGATTTTATTGCTGCGATGCGAATGGATCCACAAAATCCTTTACCATACAATGGGATTGGTAATATTTTTTATTTAAAATTTGAAGACCATTTAGCAGAAACATTTTGGACTAATGGCCTTGCGCGTGCAAAAAATCCTGCAGAGCGCGCAATGTTTTTAGCAAACCTTGCCCTTTTAGCGATGAATGAAAAAAAATACGATGAGGCGCTTAAACTTTTGGAAGAAGCAAAAAAAATATCTCCTGATGGTAGATACGAAAATCTCATCGGGCGAGTATATGTTTTGATGAAAAATAACAAGAAGGCAAAAGAAATATGGAGCAATGCGCTCGCCAACAATACGCTACCGTGGGCACAGTACAATTTCAAACACAACACCGCTTTTCGGTTATGCGAACTGTACCTTGATGAAAAAAACTACAAAGAAGCTTTTCAATTTTGTGAAATGGCCTTGCTCATGTACCCTGCGTCGCCCGATTATCAGAAATTATTTATTCAATTGAAGCAAAAATTGAAATAAAAGAATTTTATCACTCAAAAAACTCCAAGTGCAAATCGCGCTTTTGGAAGCATCGATTATCGCACATCCTTTTAACTCTCTCACTTCTCAACACACTAACGGGGATGTGTTTGGGAAATTAATTGCTCGGCATTAAGTTTAAAATTTTTGTTTTCTTCCCTGCAAGGCTTGCTTCTGAAAAATTCAGCTTTCGATATTGTCCAGCGAGATACATTTTTACCTGATCGCGATAGTGTTTACTTTTGAGGTTTCCCGAATTCCCTGCAGGCAGTATTGAATATGAATTATCGGGATCACCGACAACGATAAGCCTACGCGTCGAAGGAATTGACGTAATCTTAAAATCCATCTTTCCAAAATGCGTTTTCATTCTGTTAACGATATGTGCCTCCCCACCTATCGGATATGGTCCCATATTGTACAAAAGATTCATTGGTTTTGCCAGCCCTATGGGATGAACATATTCAAGTCGGTGAATTTCTCCCCATTTCCATTGCGTTGGTGATGTGCGAAATCGGGAAATGGCATCTTCAACTGCCGCTTTCATTGCGAGGATGATTATCATGTCCCTCGTTTCTCTTTTCGCTGTTTTCACATCATCCCAATATTTCGATGATGGATTGTGAATAAAATTTTTTAAAAAAATCCAATGATCGGGAATATCTGCATACGAAACAAAATGATCGCCCAGTTCATCGCCCACCCCTTTTTTCATGATATGATGCATGAGAAAATGAAATACCACTGCACCTGCTGAATCAACATCATAGCGCAGATTCCAAGACTTCAAAACTTGCAGTGCCTCTTTTTCATGGTGATTCAAATTATTTGCCTTTTCAAGAATTGGGATAAGTACTGGAAGAGTTTCACGGGCACCAATCGAATACGTATCTGTCTGAACTGCTTTTAATTCTTCAATTGACCATTTTTCTTTAGTTGAAAGAATTTCAGTGATGCGAGAAGCCCGATCGTAGGGACGCCAATATCCCGGGATATTTCTCACCCCGCCAAGTGGTTTCCATGTTGGCCGATTGTTCGCTGTGACAATAATCCCACTTTTTGGATTAATAAGCTTTGGATTTTGCGAAAATGGAACATATCCAAGTACCTCATCTTTCCCTGACGATCCATCTAAAATCTTTTTATGATTTACATGCTTCGGGCGAATTGGGATATATCCCGCCCCCCACCACGCAATGTTGCCATTGCTGTCTGCCCACGAGAGATTTAACCCCGGAGCGGCAAGTTTGGAAATCGCTTTCTCAAATTCTTGCCATGTCTTTGCCACCAGCATCTCATATGTGATATCGAGAAGCGGATTTTCCTCTTTCAAAAATACCCACCACATTGAAACGGGCTTCCCTGCATAGCCCTCGATGAAATCGCTCACAATTGGTCCATGCGGAGTTATCCGGATTATGTGTTCTACTTCGCCCTTGCCCTTGACGCGTATTTTTTCTCTTCGCACTGTGACGGGTACCCATTTACCTCGATACATTACGAGCGCGGGATTTTTCGGATGAAATGTCTCGTAATACAAATCAAGGTCATCGTTTTCAAACATCGTGATTGCCCACCCGCGCTTCTCATTGTGAGCAATAAGCGGATAAGGATACATAGGCAAAAAATAACCATAGTTGTCGATTTCCCCAAATTGAATGCGCGCTTCATACCATATTCCAGGCAGAGAATGCGCAATATGCGGATCATTTGCGATGATCGGCTTTCCATGCGCAGACCTGAATGGTGCAATCACCCACGAATTGCTTCCTTCAAAACAGAAAACACCATCGAGATGGTGGGCAAGCGAATCAAAAAAATCATCCCGCGCACTAAATATCTTTTCACATACAACTCCTACGATATCATTTAGAATACCCCATTGCTCGTTCTTTCTATGTAAAAGTGAATGAGCTTGCGAGTTCGATCTAAAATAGGCTTGATTATCAATGATGCATGTACTTTTTTTCTTGGGATATTCCGGGAAAAGCTCATCGACATTTCGATTTTTAATCTTTTGCCGCAAAATTGAATTCAACGGATCAGTGCTGATACCATCGTTAAACGAGTAAGCCATATATCCCAGCATGGAAAGGCTATCGATTCGAGTAAAAGGTCTTTTGGGAATACCCATTAGTGCAAATTCAATCGGAAGTGGTCCCGTTTCGATGTAGTAATTGATGCCAGCTAAAAATGCATCTAAAATTTCAAGCGCACGGGGGTTGATTTTTTTGGAATTCAGCAACATCTTTTCGGCGGCATAACGGAAAAGATAGGTGCGAAACTTCTTATCTATGGGAAGAAGCTTTTCGCCGAGAATCTCTGAAAGCTCCCCTTTCGCCAACCGCCGTTGAATTTCCATTTGAAATAGCCTGTCTTGCGCGATGGTATATCCATATGCAAAAAACGCATCTTTTGCTGTACTTGCTTTAATATGCGGCACACCCCATTCATCTCGAATCACAGTAACCGGTGCTGTTAAATTTGGACAGTTAATTGTTCCTTCAACCGATGGCATTTTGATGCGGAATATTAACTCCAATGCGAGAAAAAAAATACAAACGACTATGACAATTCCAAAGAATATTATTTTTAAAAACTTTTTCATTTCGCAATACCCCCACTTTATTTCTGTGGTTTCTTTAAACGATTCATGCGTTTTCAATTGCTTCAACTAATCGCTCAATGGGCTGCGCGCCAATTAGTTTTTGCGTTTCATTGATAACCGTCATTGGAACAGATTGTACACCATAGCGGACCGCCAATGGTACAAAAGTTGTGCTCTCAACCATATCGGCGCGGATATTGGGATTTTCAAGCGCCAATCGATGCGCTGCCATTACCGCTGCGGGGCAGAAAGGACAGCTCAACGTAACAAAAACCTGAATGTGAATGTCTTTTTTGATTGCCATGACGCGCGACATGAGCAATGCGGGAAGCTCTTCTTTTTGGCCCGATGCTTCAAGAAGGCTTTTAATAAACGAATTGATTTCATACCCTCCCGGCAGACCATAAAACTTTATACCGGTGTCGTTCCCTTTGCTATCCAACACCACAATTGCCGGTATCTTATCTACACGATGCGTTTCCGCCTTCTCTTTATCTTTTACAAAATCGTATACCGAAAGGGTGAGTTTCCCAGAAAGTGCACAAAACTCTTCTAAAAACAAACGAGTTTCCCTGCACATTGGGCACTCGATTTCTTGAGTGAAAAACGCCAGTTGTATATCGCTTTTCATTCCCGATAAAATGCTTTTCAATTGGCTAGATACTTTCTCATCAAAAAGGGCCATAGCTTACCTCCCTATTGTCTCATTACATAATCGCAAGCTGAAAGCGCCGCTTTTGCACCTTCACCTGCTGCGATGATGATTTGCTTATAGGGCACACTTGTAACATCGCCCGCCGCAAAAATTCCTTCTGCGCTGGTTCGACACGCACAGTCGACGATAATTTCACCTCGTTCATTTATCTCTACTAATCCTTTTGCCATTTCGCTATTCGGTATTAATCCAATTTGAATGAAAATACCATCTACCTTCAATTCTTGCACTTTCTGAGTTTTTCTATCAACGATAGCAACACCGCTTACGCGATCTTCCCCTAAAATTCTTTCAACCGCATGCTCATACAAAACCTTCACATTCGAAAATTCTTTTAATTTATCCAGCAAAATTTTATCCGCTGTGAGCGCATCCAAAAACTGTACCACTGTTACCGATGTGGCAACTTTTGCCAAATCGATCGCCGCCTCAACACCAGAATTACCGCCTCCGACTACAACCACTCTTTTTTCTGCAAAAAAAGGCGCATCGCAAATCGCGCAATACGCGACACCTTTGCCAATAAGTTTGTCTTCCCCAGGAACATTGAGTTTTTTCCACTTGCTACCAGTCGCTAGAATAATTGCCTTTGCGCGATACTGCTCACCGCTTTCAAGAATTATCGATTTTTCTTTCCCATCGATTATCCTCGAAACTCCAATTCCTTCTTTAAATCCGATTTCAAATTGCTTTACATGTTCTGCAAACTTATTCACCAGCTCATGGCCCTCAATGTACTTATAGCCCAAATAATTCTCAATGCCGGAAGTCTCGCCCACCTGGCCACCGATGTCTTTTGCAATTAACCCTGTCTTAACACCCTTGCGCATGCAATACACAGCCGCTGTGAGCGCAGCTGGGCCTCCTCCTATGATGATGACATCGTATAGCACCGACGATTGAAGCGGGACTGTGCGATGCTCAGTACTAAAAGCTGTCATATTAATATTAAAATCCATAACCTTCTCACCTTAATTCGCTTATCTTTGCTTGACATTCACGCGCATAAAATTTTTGTTTACGCTAACAACAAGATACGATTATCAATAATCGCATGCTTTTACTTTATTCTACGAATTAGAGCAATTTATGAAATTACTACTTGCTACCCGCAATAAAGGAAAAGTTAAAGAAATTCAACAAAAATTTTCCTCGATATCCAAAATTGAACTCCTTTCAATAGAAGATATTGAAAAGGATTTCGGTTCAGTTGGAGACGTCATTGAAGATGGGGAAACGTTTGCCGAAAATGCATTAAAAAAAGCTCGCACGCTTTCACAAATTACCGGGCTTCCAACTATGGCAGACGATTCCGGTTTAGTTATCGATGCTCTCGGCGGTGAACCTGGCATATATTCTGCGCGCTATGCTGGGGAAGGGGCATCCGATGCTGACAAGAATTTTCTCATACTCGAAAAGATGAAAAACATCCCAAAAGGAAAACGCACTGCGCGATTTGTCTGCGCCATCGCGCTTGTTATTCCCAACAATGGCGAATTCGTAACCGAAGGAATTTGCGAAGGTGAAATCTCCGCAGAACCGAAAGGAAGTTTCGGTTTCGGCTACGATCCAATTTTTTTTCTCCCCGAATATCAAAAGACAATGGCCGAACTGCCTTTGGAAATAAAAAACTCCATCAGCCACCGTGCAAAAGCGATTGAAAATGCTGTTGAAATATTAAATTCCCTGTTGCGTGAGCACAATTTTTAATCGAAAAACACCATCTTTATTGCAACTATCAGCAACGCAATGCCGAAAAATTTTTTTAACATCGATTCATTCACCAATACCGCTAATTTAGCTCCCAAGAATCCACCAGCAACAAACCCCAAAGCAATGAGAAGCGCAACACTCACATTCACGTAATTGTTTTTATAATACTCCCACGCTGCCAGAATCCCAATTGGCAATACCATCGCTGCGAGAGTTGTACCCTGTGCAAGGTGCTGCGAATACCCTAGCAAATAAATCAGCGATGGAATCATTACAATTCCTCCTCCAATCCCCAAAATTCCTCCCAAAATACCAGCAATAAAACCGATGCATATTGCGATTAGCTGTGTTACCATTTTTTCACCTCAAAAATTATTTCCTTGCATAAATTCGCCATGTTTACATCCTATAACTCATTAAATGACCATTCAACAAACATTACTGCAAGCATAATTTATATTATTCGGAGTGAAAAGCGTTGATGAGAAATGCGTTCATGCTTTGCATCATAATTGCCATCGAATTGATATTTACATCGAGCATTTACCCCTTGCCGCTTGTTGGCATTGCTGGCATAGCCACGCAAAATCCCAGAACGAAAATGTTTGCTACTCTTATCGAATCGCATTTGGACAATATTCTTCGTTTAAACTTCATAACCTCTGCAGAAGTTTTTGAACCCATTAACAGTCTGCTTTTACGCGAACAACTGGCAAATTTCAATTGCAAGGAAGAAAGCTGCTTATATCGATATGCGATGAATGCCCACATTTCGGTAATTATTCTCGGTAGCGTTGAACAACGAAGTTATTCGATTGTTTTAACTCTTTCTGCATTTGGTACAGATGTACCTTATTTTGGGAAAACCATTTATAAATATACCGCATCTATTCCGACTCACGGATTTTCTTTCACACTGCGCGAACACAGCTATATCTTCGAAGAGCACTGTGCGCGATTCATTGCCGGTTTGTTAAAGCGCTATAAAAAACCTGTTTTTATTCGCTTCCAGAACAATCAGCCATCCTTGAATCCATCGCTTCGCACAAATGGCATTTTCACCGCTTATCGCCCAACAATTGGCTTTGCCACAAAAACTCCCAAACATACACCTTTCATGCAATATATTCCAATTGGCACAGTCTCCATCCGAAATGGGATCCTCACCTCATTTACCCCCCTTATTAAAGAAGGCGATTTTATTCTTGTTGATTACTCTCACGTTGCCGACGAGATTTATGAATTTTACTACGGTCGAAAACGCGAACTCGTTTTTTCGCCACCTAATTACAACGATTCTCTCTTTACGATGATTTACACACCACTTGCAAGCCTTACAATGCCGATCGTTTCTCCTTTTTTAGGTTACCTCGCAAATCGCGATTACTCAGGTCTTGGGCTTTGGTGCATCAATTTTGCCC
>JAOAAF010000131.1 GCA_026419015.1 Spirochaetota bacterium | reverse complement strand
AGTTTATGGCGAGAAGTAGTCTATAGTATTCTTATCGAAATATATATGGTTTTTCCCAAAGAGTCGTATATAGTTAATTTTTGCTGAATGGTATTTTTTAAGGTTCTCAGTAATTATATCTCGCGAAGCCATAATCCTCTTTCCAATCTCTGTTACCGCAAAACAGTGAGAAGAGTGATTGTAGTGTACAATAATATAATAATTAAATGTGTTAGCTTTATTATGATCGAGAAGATTAAAAAACAAAATTTTAAATCGATTATTATTAACGAGAAGATTTTGCCAACCATTTTCGTTTGTCAATACACATCCACGTGACTTTTCAATGACATTGCAGTCTTCGTACGGTGCAATGAACCACCATCGCGATTGTCGAAAGGTAATCCAGCGATGAGTTAATGAGTTTTGGTTTATCGCAAGCGGTAAGGTTTCATGTTTGCGCACATTTGGATATTCATGAGTAATAACAGGAAAGTCTTTTAAACTTTCACCATATAATTCGCGAGCCTTTAACACAAGATAGGAAAGCACATTAAAGCGAGTTTTTTGATTCTCAGCAGTATCGAAGTAATCTTTTAAACATGATTTTAATTTTAATAGATATTCGCGCCCTTTGAGGCAGTTGTAGGAAGAATAAATTGAAAGCAAAAGATCGAGAGTTTTTTCGATTTCTTGGTAATTTTCCTTTTCCGCTTTTTGCTTCTTCTCCAATAATATGATGTGTTTTTCAACGAGGGCAAAAATTTCTTCAACTTTTTGAAGGTTTACTTCCCAAAAACTCCGATATTCGAGAAGCGCGTTTTCTTTATTGCCATTCATTGTTTTATACAAAAATTTTTCTTGTTCCATATTCGCGTATGGTTATGATTATCATTACAGACATTTGAATTTTTATGAAAATTTAATTACATTTCTCCACGATGATCTGATAGATATTGTTTCAAAACATTATGAGCAGCTTCGCTTCCTTCAAGAAAACGAAATGTAACATAATATTCATTTTGGTCGTGGATAAATTTTTCACCGATAATTTTTGATTCAAAAGCAACATTAAAATCATAAATAGTAAATCGGATTATGTAATTTTTTCCGTAATCTACTTTTTCTCCAATACGTGCAACCGCCTCATACTCGTTTAAACGATAAATTGTACCAGGTAATTCTATTTGTTTTGTTAATTCTTCATTTTCATCGTGCTTAGGAGAAGTATTAATTATTTTAATCTGACATGGAATCATTACTTCTAAATATGGAAAGCGAACTTCCTTTCCTCGCGTAAGAAGTGATGGAGCCCGTGCAACTATCGTGTTCCCTACAACCTGTATATCCCTTAGAGTTGTTGTATACTCTGCGTCGCCAGAACGCCATAAATATAACGTAGCGGTTTTGTTCAAAAACGAAGATGGAATTTCTTCATTTCTGAAAAATTTCATACTTATAATTCCCTCGCGAATTGAAATGACTTTCGCGATACATACGTCATTGCTTTCAGAGAATAATGCCACGAGAGAACCTTCATCGATTTCTTCAATTGAGCGGATTGGTTTTCTATAAGGCGAGGGATTATAAAGCTTTTCATGAATAATGATAATATCGCGACAAATCGATAACAATGTTTCTGTATCATGCGAACTTTTACTGAGATAAGAAAGAAATGAACCAATCGAACTTTCATAAAGCGATTGATCGCGAAAAATTATATTTGGATCGTTTATATTGATTATATCAACGAGCCCCTTGAGTATTTTATATTGGTAATTTGTGAGTTCTTTTTTCCTGCAACTAAAAAGAAAAAGTTGATGAGCTTTTAGTTTTTTATCTTTAATGCGATAGTAATGTTTAACGATTAAAAACAAAATAAAAATTAATAAAAATATTCCTCCTACTATTGCAGCAATTATTGGATTTAAAGAAGGCCATGGCTCTCTTTCCGTATCAAAAAGAACCTCTAATCCCAATACTATGAAAAACGCATCGGCACCCATGTAAAATAGAAACCCGCGTTTGCCGTGTGGTATTGTATTTTGCACCTGTTGTAAACAGGTGGGTTCCCTCATGTACGCTTCAACCCACTTCTCATGGAAGCCCGATTTCCGCGTTCAAATTTGGGATCCCTTTTCATTAGGTGTTGGTACAAAAATCTTAATACCAATCACGAACAACGCAGGCAAATTTAATATATTCAAATAGAGCATAAAAATCAAGAAAAAAATTGTCGCAAAAATATCAATACAATAGATTTATTGATATTAATGGGGGAGATATTCGTACATTAAATGACATAAAGTGCATCATAGTACCTTGCGATGGCAAGAATGAAAGGATACTTTCTGCATTTGCGATTAATTCAAAGGCTGAAATATTATATTATCATAATGAAGAAGAAATTAATTATTTTATCGATCAATTTAAACATTACGGAATTAAATCAAAAGAGGTGATAATACTAAAAAAGTTTTTAGGAAGATTTGTTCAGAAATGTCCTGGCTCTCCAAATGTAATTTGTTGTAATTATATAGTGATCAATACATGTTTTAATTGCTTATACGATTGTTCGTATTGTTTTCTAAGGAGTTATCTGAACGCATTTGGCATTATTCAATTTATAAATATAGATGACTTAAAAAAGGAAGTAGATAATTATTTCCGAACAACATCTTCGAAAATGATATATCGAGTTGGGACTGGTGAATTCACGGATTCTCTCATGTTTGATAATGTTACGCAAATAGGAAATGATTTGATTGCGATCGCGTCAAGGTATCAGCACATCATGCTCGAATTAAAAACGAAATCGGGAAACGTTGATCATTTGCTCGAAATTCCTAACAAAGGAAATACTGTGCTCTCTTGGAGTATCACAACTGAACGAAACATTTGCAAATACGAACAGGGCACAGCAGTGTTACAGGAACGGTTATTCGCAATTAGGAAAGCATCGCAGGCTGGTTTTTTTATCGCAGTACATTTTGATCCCATAATCTTATACGATGGGTGGGAAAGCGAGTATAACCATTTGATTGAAATTTTATTCGAAAATGTAAATCCTGATCACATTGCGTGGATTTCGCTTGGTGGATTTCGATATACACCCGCATTTAAAGATGTGCTAAAGGAGATTGAACCTAATGAAGACATGACGCTGCATGAAATGTTCCCAGGAATAGATGGAAAATATCGGTATTTTAAACCGATTCGAATTGAAATGTATAAATTTTTACTTGACCGTATTCGCAAATTTACTGCAAAGCCTTTTATCTATCTATGTATGGAGTCGTCCGATGTATGGGAACAAGTTTTTGGGAAACGATATACATCATCGGAAGAACTTGAATTAGATTTTAGCTTTGCAATGAAAAAATTTTTAAACGATAAAGCACAATTAAAGTAAATAGGTATTAGCCTTGAAACGAGATGTAAAAGAATCAAAGCGCACTTTGCATGAAATTTATGACAAAATAAATGAGATGTACAGAGCCCTTGGCATTTCTGATTTAAAGAAAAGAGCGGATGAACTTGAAAAACAGACACATGATGAAAATTTTTGGACGAATGCACAACGCGCATCGCTCGTCAACCGCGAAATAAGCAAGATTCGAAAAAAAATCGCTCCATGGGAAGAGTTGCGCTCGCAAGTGAGCGAAGATATTG
The DNA here is from genome assembly GCA_026419015.1 of Spirochaetota bacterium. Classification (GTDB taxonomy): domain Bacteria; phylum Spirochaetota; class UBA4802; order UBA4802; family JAGODF01; genus DYLV01. Next base: position 3,673 of record JAOAAF010000131.1, on the reverse strand, counting down.
AACTCTTCGAACTTGCAGAAAAGGAACAAGATGAAGGCGTATTGGAAGAAATCGACAAAAAAATCGATAGCTATTTATCGAAATATGAACTGCTCGAAACGATGGAACTTCTTTCTGACGAATCGGACTCGCGAAATGCATTTTTAAGCATTCACCCCGGAGCAGGTGGAACAGAATCACAGGATTGGGCAAGCATGCTTTTTCGAATGTATCTGCGATGGGCAGAGGAACATGGATATAAAGTTGATATCATCGATTATACTCCTGGGGAGGAAGCGGGAATAAAGAGTGCAACAATATTAGTAAGCGGTGAGAATGCGTATGGGTTATTGAAGGCAGAAAGAGGAATTCATCGCCTTGTGCGCATATCTCCATTCGATGCAAACAAAAGGCGCCATACATCGTTTGCTGCTGTTGATGTTGTTCCAGAAATTGACGATGATATTGAGGTCGAAATCAATGATTCCGATTTGCGAATTGATACGTATCGATCGTCTGGTGCTGGAGGACAGCATGTCAATACAACAGATTCTGCTGTCCGTATTACGCATTTGCCAACGGGAATAGTGGTCCAATGCCAAAATGAACGCTCCCAGCATAAAAATAAAGCTTTTGCAATGAAAGTACTTCGGGCGAAACTTTATGAATTAAAAAAGAAGGAACTCGAAGAAAAAACTTCCGAAAAGATTGGCGAAAAAAAAGAGATTTCATGGGGTAACCAAATACGCTCGTATGTATTTCAACCTTATACTCTTGTGAAAGATCATCGCACAGGGACAGAAATAGGTGCTGTTGATCGCGTATTGGATGGGGAGATTGATCCATTCATTTACGCGTATCTGAAAAACATTAAGCAGTTTGCTTCGTAAATAGTGCTTGAAATATTTTGAAAATTTATATTTAATGAGTGAATAATTCAACAAGAGGAGGAATTATTGAGAAAGAAAAAAAATGCCATATTTAAGTACTTCGAACCGATCGATATTTCTGCAGCAATATCCGCAGAAAATTCAGACAGCAAGTTAGTCGATGACGATTTTAATTTTTTTTCAACCCCACGAAAACGAACGCATCTTTTTTTGAATCGATTTACAGAAAGAGCAATTTTCGACATTGCGATGAAAGTCGGTTTAGTATCCCATCTTGCGAAAATTGGGTTTCACGATTTAATCGTTGTAATAGATCGCGACGAGGCGATGATTCATTATTTGAAAATTTATGACAAAAAGGTTGAACCTCAGTGTTTGCTCATCGATCTTCGACTTTCAGAATCGAGATTTGTTCCAAAAGGAGAATTGTTTGCGCAAAAAGGTATTGCAACTCTCGACATGATTGTTATCGAATGGCTATCGGCTGAGAATCCAAGAAATGATTTCGATCCAACACGACCACAACTCCCTGGGCAAAAGAAACCAGGGTTGGGATGTTTAAACTATCTTATGGAAATGATGTATATTGTGGGGAGAGAAGTAATAAAAGATGGTTTCATGGACATTCCCGATCATATGCATGGTGCAATCATGTATTCGCGAAAGTTCAAATTTTTTAATCCCGCACATGAAGCGATTTTGCAAGCAATCTTGCGCGATTTGCAGGGCCATTCGTTATTGGATATTTCGTGGGGTATGATTACGGGAACCATTGTCGATGCGCGGACAGGTGTCCCCCAGGTGTATGATCCTTCAGAACAAATTTTTCCGCTTTCGCGACGGATGAAAAATTACTTTCGATCGAAGTTTTACCGAAAAAAATTTGATGAAATATATAGAAAAAAGCAATATCGATTTGAATACGAAAAGATGGTACAGTTGCGCAACGAGATATTAAAAAGCAAAAGTGTGGTGGAGCTATAATCGCAAAAGAAAGGATGGGGAAGCTGTTTCATTCAATAACTATCATCCCATAGGGCGGTACTTTTTTTCCGAGCACTCTCTTTGCTTTTGCGGTGTGGTTGAGAACAAGTGTGAGTTTTTTCCCATTTGTATCGATACGCGGGATAACCTCGATTCCCATTCCGTACCATTTTGGGTGAAGTCCTGCTTTTTTGAATATGCTTCGATATAAAAAGAATATGCCGATTTCGTTGAGAGAAGTCCCCAGGTAATATACGCGACCGTTTCCGAATTTGTTAACGGTAATGCATGCGGCATTTTTGTAATACTTTTTGGTATCGGTATATCGCGCAATTACCTTTGCCGAATGTGGTTCTAAAATATCGGCCCATATTTCGCCTTTTGCGGGAATTAGGCCAATGCGAATCTTTATCTTTTCTTGCCCAAGCGATTCAAATTCGCTTACAGTGATTCCTGCAAGTTCTGTAAAGATGCCTGGAAACTTTTCCGTCACAGTATGATTGTTCATATCGCGCGTGCCGCATCGCCAACCGAGAATGAGAGTGCCGCCATTGTAAACCCATTCGCGAAGATGCGCAACGAATGTTGGATTAGCCATCTGATATAAGGGTAGCGATATAATCTTGTAATTTTCAAGCGCAATAGTATGAGGCGTTCGAACATCTGCAAGAATGTTAAAAAGTACATAGGGGGCAAAATGTCGAGCCAGCTCGAATGCGTAGCCAATTTGTAAATATGGTACTGGATTTGCAAAAAGACCCTTTGAAAGGTATTGGCGTTTCACAATGCGAATGTTATCCATGTCGTATACGAGACAGGCGCTAGCGGAAACTGGTTGGCTTCCAATGCGATTGAAAAGCTCTGCATTCGATGAAATATTTGCTTTAATGGCAATGTAGCGTTTTGTCTCCTTGTTGTCTGGTTCTATGATCCCATGGCACAGTTGCTCTTGACCGTACGGAAGGGTTCGCCAGCGAAAATAGCAGATGCGGTTTGCTCCATGAACAATGGCTTGGTTTGTCCATAAGATCATTTGCGCTTCGGGGGGGCGATAACCAAGACAGGTATGTCCTTGAAAACCAGAAATTTGTTCAAGTATCGAAAATGGCCGATTTTCCTTAAGACCTCGAATGTGGGATAAGATAAATGAGCTAAAGAAATACGGAACTGGTTCTTTCATCTCACCCCATACCGGATAGTTGTCGTAACCGACAATATCGAGCATTCGAAATGCCTGCTGCCAGTCGATCACTGTTCCAATCGGCGGCATGTAAAGGTTCGTGGTGATGAACTGGTCATTTCGAATATGCTTGCGCAAAATTTCAGCCTGGCGATTGATGAAAGCAATTGCAGTATCAGATGAAAATCGATCGTAATCCAAAAGCAATCCAGGATTTAATTCTGTGGTAAGCTGTTCGCGCGCCACGGGTGCTTGTTCGAATTTTGTAAGCGTTCGGCCCCAAAAAACGTTTCCCCATGTAGCATTCAGTGCATCAATTGTTTTGTATTTCGCCTCCAGCCACGCATGCCAGGCGTGTTTACAGTGATCGCAGATGCACACATCGCTTCCTTCGTGAGCTATTTCGTTGTCGATTTGCCATCCGACTACGGTAGGATGATTGCCAAAATGCTGTGCGACCTTTTTGACAATTTTTTCTGCATGTTCGAGATAGGTGGGCGAATTAAGACATGCCTCCCTACGGCTTCCCCATTCTTTTCGTTTGCCCGAGGGATGGATGCGCACCACGGTTGGATCTAATTCGTATAGCCATGCGGGAATTGTGGCGGTTGGGGTCCCCAAAATAGCAGTAAGCCCTTCC
>JAOAAF010000130.1:265-7412 GCA_026419015.1 Spirochaetota bacterium | reverse complement strand
GGCATGGGAGCCACACGTTTCGCACAGTGTTGTGTACTGCCGCAACATGATTTCCGCCATTAAGTACATACATTTCTCTAAAATGCGCTAATATGTGAATTGAGTCGGCGACAGAGATTGCGAGAAGTATTGGTGCCATCACTGTGGTGACGATGTTGAACGTTTCGCCTGCAAGCGAAAAAAATCCAATACCCCACACAAGGCAAGTGAAAAGATTAAGCTGGCACAGTAGTGAAAGCGATATTTTCTTTAGCATAAGCCACACCACTGCAAATATTAAAAAAAACGTGATGGGCGTAAAGTTCATGAAGTCTTTTCGAGAAAGAGCATTCATCTCAACTTCTACAATTGGAACGCCTGCGAATCGAAGCGTTACCGCATTCCCTGCAATTGCGCGCGCATGGTGCATTATTTCATGCAAAATGCGTCGTTTTTGTTCGTTGTCTTGCAAAGGGACGAGCTCGAATAAAATCGCTGTGGTCTTCCCATCGGCAGAAATGATGTTTCCGCCGATCGTTTTGTTCGAAAGCGCGCGCCGTTTCACCGCAGTCAAATCGATTTTGTCATAGCCATCATTGGGGATAATGTGTTCAAAGTAAATCGTATCGCCACGACCAACGGGCTCCTTTGTTTCAGTGAGGCTAAATACTCTTTGCACCCCATAGGTGTCTTTAAGTTTTTTAGAAATATCTCGCACAATGGAAAGATTTTTGGGGGTGAATATATCGTCTGACTTAAATACAATCACCCCGAGTTCTTCGTTGCCAAAAATTTTTTGAAAGCGTTTGTAAAACAGCAAATCGGGATCATCAGCATCAAAGTAAATATCGATATGATTGTGAAACTTCTGGCGAGCAAACGAATACCCAAAGGGAATAGTGAGAACAAGGACTATTCCCACTACAACCTTGTAATGGGAGATTACATAATCTGCAATTTTCTTCATTTGATCATCAAACAATCAAAATACATATCGCACTTTGAAGAACAACACATCGTTATTTCGATAATAATACAAAAATGAATTTTCAGTTGCCTCAATATTCGCATACGCTATTTCAACTGAAAATCCGTTTTGGAAATCCCATTCGGCTTTTGGCCAAAAAATATATCCCTTCTCGCGCGCTTCATAGATAAAGGTTAGTTTCAATTTTAATTTGCCATCAATATAGGTATCTTCAATCCGCGAAATGAGCATTTTGGTGATCAGCGGTTCCTCTATTTCGCTTTTGAAAAACAATGCCTGGTTCCACTCGACTGTGAAAATCGAATCACCTTCATGGCCTTTAATGAGCTTATGCATTGGAATAAAATAATTGCATCCAACCGAATACGCAAAGTAATGCGATTTCTCTACCTGTACCGGAAGATTAATGTTTTGGATGTTTGACGGCAATTTTTCAAGCCCGCGCTTGTTTGGGGAATACGCGACCTCACACTGGAATACAAATTTATTAATATCGAGCGATGCATCTGCACCAAATTTGTTTATTCGATAATAGTGCGGTTCGACAGAGACGGATAAAAGCTCATTTGGCGGAAATATCACCTTCATTGGGACAAATACCGGTTCTTTATCAGGACCGTGGTATGCGCTTATCGATGTATCGATATCCCATATCTTTCCAGATAACCGTGCTCCATACGCCATATTTTCCCCATTTATTTCCATCCCTTTTCTCTCTTCGACAGCGATGGTAATGGGTACTTCGCTCGATATGCGAGGAAACCAAAAGCTGCCATTTTCTGGAAATGCCATGGGGACATGAATGGGAGCATATACCAATTCGAGCACGCTCGTACCAAAAAATAGCATGAGACTTGCAGACGGAATTCCAATGTATATTTCATCTTCCTCTTTGAATAAAAAATCGCGCGCATCAAAGGGATTAAAATAAGAGGTAGGATTTACCACATCCGCAGTTCCCCATGCAAATATCTGATTGCCAATGCGCAGGCGAGCTTTTTCAGTGCCAACATTCACATAAAATTCATTGAACGTTACTTCCGACGCTTTTGTCGAACAGCGTAAATTCCGCTCACAATGCGGCTGGCGAGAATATGGATTATCGATGCCTATGCGTTCATCGATAAATGTTGTCATGAGATATACATTCGGTACCCCCAAAAAATATATATTATCATCGCCGTATTTTAATTTCGTTTTAATGCGAAATTCAGATTTTTTCTGCGATTCAATAAATTTCTGTTCGCGATACATATTCGCAAAGTAGCTATAAAGGACCATGCCTTCGATGGAAAACGGCGAAGGTTGAACATTGGAAGCACCTGTTGCTCCCTGAGATTGCCCATCGTTTTTGTGTGCGCCTTCTTCGTCATCTTCGTCACCCGATTGTGCAACGAACAAGATATCGCAATCGTTCTCGAAGCGAGTAGGTGTAAAATATCTCGCATGATCCTGCAACACTTCGCATTCCATTTCTCTCATCACCCCTTCCTTCTGCACTGCGAGCATGCTTCCAATCGCAATAGCGCCAATGACAACCATCTTTACCATGCGTTTACTCCTTTACAATCCCTCGCAGAAGTACTTCACCGATCATTTCTACCATCTCCTCCTCGGAATAGTTTTCAACTTTCATCGCGGGGATCGTATGCATGCTTGAAAAAAACGAGATCATCGAAACCAAGAAATGCTTTGCTAAAAAATCATAATCAAAATTGCGAAGCATACCCTCTTTTACCCTTTTGTCGATATACTTACGGAAAATGCCTTTGCCCAACGATAAAAAATATTCGAACATCGCATTGGTATTCTTTCCCCCAAACTCAATGAGATCAATATAGTAAAGCCGATATAGTTCGATGTTTTGATCAACAGTTCGTTTCATCGAAAGCAGTAGTTCAGCAATATTAAAAGGGAAATCGGACGCCAAATTCTCAAAAGTTTCTTTGAGATTGGCACCAATTTGCTCGGGGGTGAATATGCTGCAGAAAATTTCTTCCTTGCTTTTGAAATAATTATAAATATTGCCTAAAGACACGCCCGCCTTCTCGGCAATCTCCCGAAGGCCTGTGGCTGCATAGCCTTTCTCGGCAAAGAGCTGTTTCGCCGCACGGATGATGGATTGACGTCGATCTTCCATAACGAACAAACGTTCGTATGTTATACCCAATCGCTTCTGTCAACCACTTTTTCGGTATTTGCGCATCGTGCGATGTGGATGCGTGATTGCGAAAAGCATACATCATTGGGGACGTGCACCTTAGAAATATGCATCGTGAAAACATATGCGCATGTGTGCAGGGACGTTATTATTTAACAAAATTTTTCGTCTCGTTTTTGTCACGACGAAAGCTTGTACCCGCTTAACTAAAAAATCGAGCATGTCCTGATGTTGCCACCCGCTTATACGATTTAGTGATGATGTCGCAGTGCGAAAAAAGTAAAATTTTTATATCTTTCGCAACAAATTGATAGGTTCCCGTGAATGTCCAGTTGGAGAACAAGTGCGGATGTTATTCGGGTTGTGGTAACTCGTCAACTTCGATATATTTTCCTTTCGCGCGGGCAACAATTTTCCCCATTTCGTTTTCAATTTCTGCGCGATTTTCGATTATCTTTTTATTTTTCTTTACATACCAGCCGCGAATATAAAGAGTTTCGTTTATAAATGCTGGCTGCAAATAGCGTATGGTAATTTCGCCCGTCATTGTCATCAAATCCATATATTTGTTTACGGTAATCATCGTTTCATCTAAAAGGGCTGCGATGATTCCCCCATGAATGATGTTTGGGGGACCTTCATGTTTTTGATGGGCGATAAATTCGCCATAGGCGGTTTTTGTATCATCATCAAAACGAAGCGATAATTTTAATCCGTGTTCGTTTTCCGTTCCGCATCCAAAACACGTTTTATCTTCAAATTCTATCATGTAATCAATAATTTCTGTTTCGTTTATTTTTGTCAAACACTTTTTGTAGGAATGTATGTTTTTCTTACCGCAGCGAATTTTCTCACCATGGCGTAGGATAATTGCAAAAACAGCACTCCATGCGAAAATGAACACTTTTATTTATTCATTAAAAGTGGCATTGTTTTTTTGATTTTGCGATTTAATTTTCTCGATCAGCATATCAATTTCTTCCTGATCGAGCCATTCGTCCACATGTATCGTTTCTGTACCAGTCGTCATCATATATGCTTCCAATGCCATCACGAGTTCCTCTTTCGTGAGAACTCCCATTGTCACCAGGATTTCGCCGATCAAGCGCTCTGGATTATCGCTTTGAAGATCTAGCGCTTCTCGAAGCTGATCTTTTGTTATAATCCCATTATCGACCAAAAATTTTCCAACGCGCATTTTCATCACGATGAGAGTATAAATTTTCCTTATGTTATAAATAAAAAATAGCACTAATAACCCGAGGTGTCAAGCGCAATTCCATGTTAGTATTTTTTAACTTAGAGAAATTTCAATTGACAAATACCTCTCACTTCTCATTTCATCACACAACAATAATTCAATTGATAAGGAGAATAAAATGAGCAAACAATACAACCCTCGCGAAAAAAGGGCACGTTCAAAACGAAGGCTTAAAAGAAAAAAGAAAGCGCTGAAAGAAGCATTGAAAAATAAAGTTTCTTCGCAACGGACCCAGTCACCATAATACTTTCATCGGATCAAGCGGTCTTCCATCCTTCCATAGAGAAAAATGCAAATGCGGCCCCGTAGAAAAACCGGTAGATCCAACTCTTCCTATAATGCGTCCCGCACGAACTCGCTGGCCTGGCCGCACATAAATTGCAGAGAGATGACCACAGAGCGTCTTAAATCCTTTCGGATGTTGCATAATAACTGCTTTCCCATACGCTCCCATCCATCCAGCGGCTAATACAACCCCATCGCACGGTGCACCAACAGGTGTACCGTATTTTGCGGCAATATCGAGACCATTGTGAAAAGCACGATAATGCAAAATCGGATGCACCCTTTTCCCAAAAAAGGAACTAAAACGGCCGCCCAATGGTGAGCGAAACATCTCCCGCAATTCGAATTGCTTCGCCAATGACGCCGTCATCTCTTCAACGCGCGGCTTTGCACCCAATGCATACACCGCAATAGGTTTGTTATTCTTAGTAAATAGCCTGAGAAATTTGTCTTTTAGGCTCATCTTTTGGATGCGAATTTCAGATTGTTGTACGCGATGTTCTGCAGCAATTTTTTGAGCATCGCTAAATCGCATTACAAATCGCAGCACCCCCTTTCTGGAAGGCACCACAATTCTCCCCTGCGTTCGCGCTAAAAGATCTGTCCAATGGGGATTTGTTCCTATGAGCGTGTCGATATCTACTCCGCGACTTTTCGCAATCTTCCAGTAATTATCACCACGCTGAATCGAAACGATATGTAGTTCAACATCATCGAATTTTATTTGTTTTATATATTCAAAATATTGCTCTTCGTTTTCAAAATATGCAGTGACATCCAATTCTTCTATTTGTTGCTGTGCTTTTTCGCTCCAACACAGCGCAATTCCTAAAGAAAATACGAAAACAAGAAAAAATGTTCCCCCGATTAATTTAAACCACACCGCACCATTGCGCGTTTTCTCACACACATGAGTTCCACCACGCATTGCCATCCCCTCATTTATTAGTTATTATATCTATCCACGTACTCTATTCCCGTACTGAACTCAACTGTCAACTTAAAAAGGATATACGGACGAATTTTTATTAAATTATCGACAAATAATCGATGCAACTTATGTATTTTGGGATGGCAGAATTCGTTTTTTTACAAACGCAATGATAACCCCCCCAAAGATGACACACCAACCATTGATAACTGCATTGAAAATACCATCCATCAGAGAAATGAGATACAATCCATTTTGAAAATTAAATGCAAAATCGACAAGTCCTAAAAAAATTAGCCCACCTGCAGGCGGCAATAGCCAAACAGCTCTCGATTCGTTTTTTAGTACCATCAAACCTCCACCAATAAGGCCTATGGCAAGCACAGCATCTGGTAATGGAAATGCGTGTTCATAAACGAAGTAACAGGCAGGCGGATTTTCCGGTGCAAGCCCTAAGGTGAAAAAAAGAACCCAAAATAGCGCAATCCCGCATCCGGTGAATATTGACAAATACGAGATTAGTTTCATCGTTGACCTCCTTTTTGCTTGTGCACCCTTCGAATTGCGGCATCCATTACGCGATCTACAATCGAAGGAGCAAATCGCTTCATATAATACGTCATCGCGCTTTCAAAGTTGGGCAATATGATTGTTTTGTTTTTTTTAATTCCATTCAAAAGGGATTTCGCAACATCTTCCGGCGTCATGAGCTTTGCCGACTTTGAAATTTCTTTTGTCTCCTGCGGTTTAGTTTTATTTTCGATTTCAAATCCTGGTGTATCGGTATCAGGTGGGCAAAGAACCGCAACATGGATATTATATTGTTTCACTTCGCTTCGAAGCGCTTCCGAAAATCCTATGATAGCAAATTTGGATGCGGCATAATCGGTATATCCAAATACGCCTAAAAATCCAACAACCGAAGAAGTGTTGACAATCACCCCACCCTTTTGCTTCATGCGCGGAACCATAACCGCGCAGGTATTCCAAATTCCAAAAAAGTTAATCCTCATCGTTTCTTCGCACTGCGCAAGGCTAATCTCTTCAAACTTCGCCGGATACGCCCTTCCGGCACAATTGATTAACACATCGCATATGCCCAGCTCTCTTTCTGCCTGAGCAAATGATTTTTGAACCTGTAAAAAATTTGCCACATCGCATTGAAATGCATGTACCTTTTGCGAAGGGAATTTTCGCATTTTTTCAATTGTGCGGATAGCTTCATCCAGCCTTTTTTTATCGCGCGCAAAAATCGCAATATGTGCACCTTCTTTTGCGAACAAACGCGCGCTCGCAAGCCCTATTCCGCTCGAACCACCAGTAATAAAAACTGTTTTTCCGGAAAATTCTTTCATTGCACTTTCCTTACTCATTTAATTTTCAGTTTCGAAACATCTAGAGTCTTTAACCACTCCATCGTTTCCGCAAAACCTTCGCGAAATGAAATTTTTGGTTTCCATCCAAGCACGCGTTCCGCTTTTGCAATACTGAAACGCAATCGCGATCCTAAATTTTTCACAGTATACGTTGTAAGAAGTGGCC
>JAOAAF010000130.1:0-255 GCA_026419015.1 Spirochaetota bacterium | reverse complement strand
GGCCTTGTTTGAATTCGCAAAAGCTTCCACACACCTTCCATGACCAGCGCCGCCGCATAGGCAAGCGAATACGGAATATGCGTTGTGATAGGCATTGCACCTAACGCCCGCGCGATGCCTTCGCAAAACTTCTGTAGCGTTATGCATTCCCCATCGTGTACCAAAAATCCTTCGCCAACCGCACGCTCATCTTCAGCAATCAAAAGCAATAAATCCACAAGATTTTTTATATAGGTTGGCCACACGATTACATCC
>JAOAAF010000129.1 GCA_026419015.1 Spirochaetota bacterium | reverse complement strand
TGAACAATAATGAAACAGAACAATCTATGGTGGATCTATTTACTCGTAACGTTCATCGCGCAATAGAAGCAGTTCGGTCTTTGGAGGAATTTGCACGGAATGATAGTAAGGATGCAAGTGGTTTTCACACGTTGCGCTTCGCACTTTATGCGTTTGAGAAGGAAGCGATAGATTTGTTAGTGAGAAAAAATTATCGAAAATATTTTACGAATTCCCTATATGCTATCTTGGATCCTCTTTTCGCAGGCAACGATTTAATATCTGCCGCTCATTCTTTAATTGCAGGTGGTTCGAAGATTGTACAGCTTCGCATGAAAAATGCACCAACGAAGGAGATAATATCGATCGCACGCCAAATCCGTCCCATTTGTGAACGCCACAATGTGATTTTCATTATCAACGATAGGCCAGATATCGCATCATGTGTCGATGCTGATGGAGTACATTTAGGGCAAGAGGATATGGAAGTTTCCGATGCGCGAAAAGTGTTGGGGATTGGGAAAATTGTGGGAGTTTCTACCCATTCTCTGGAACAAGCAAAATCTGCAGCGAATGCCCATGCTGATTATATTGCTATTGGACCTGTTTTCGATACTTCAAGCAAATATGGAACTGCAATGAAAGGTATAGGAATTGAGGTAGTAAAGCAAGTACTTGCCATTTCTAAGGTACCGGTGGTTGCAATCGGTGGTATTAACGCGATGAATATTAAAATGATAAAAGAAATTGGAATCAACAGCGTTGCAATAATGTCGGCGCTCTATGCGGGAGATCTTGTTCGCAACTGCCAACAACTCGCTACCATCTTATCAGAATGATCGTATGGATTTGCGATGGCGTGATAGAGTTAATCTGTTAAAAAACGAAGTCCAATTGAGGCGCAAGGTATGGTATGATATTCGTAAAAAGATTCACAGAAAAAAAATTGAACTCCTTGCAAAAAATTATACAAAAAATCAAATTCGAAAAGATCGCGAGTATAAGAATTTGATTAAACAGAAAAAACGTCTCGCAAAAGAGATTCGCCACATTGAAAAAAAAATCAATAGAGCGATTTCCAAGCATGGTGGAGAGGAGAAAAAGAAGAATCAAATCCAGTGAACGTATTTTCCCTGCATATTGCAAACCTGATGGAATGGTAATAGAAGAACCGCGCTTTCGTCCCGCTTTTCGGACGGGGAAAATAATTGTTCCAGTTGATCCGTCGGAATTAATACCGCTCCCATTTGGGAGCGTGCTTTTTTCACTCCCGCATCGATTTCCCGTGTACTTTGACAATAAAGGGAGAAAAATTATCGTAAAAAAAATACAGCCACGTTCGTCACCGATCTATGCGGTTTCTGCATTTTTAAGTTCTGGGTATTTGCGCACATATTTACCTGCATATGTAAAATCAAAAATTGCGAAACCTCTCTCGCTATGGGCATACACTGCGGTGGTTGTCAAAAATGGTAATTTTTATGTGCCCGCATTGCGAATCGACAGCGATCCGCGTTCGGATCCCCAAATCCATCAAAATGATGCGAAGCTCCAGCAAAGAATATCAGAAATGCAACACTTCATTCGTAACAATCGGCTCGCAGCTCAGCTTGCTCATTGTGCCATGGAATACCGATGTTTGTGCGCGCGGAATTTCTTTTTAAGTCGCTATGAAGTCCCTGTTCCCACTTCGCCTTTTTGCAATGCCGAATGCATTGGTTGCCTATCGCGACAGGAGGGAAGCGGTTTTTGTGCATCGCAAGAAAGAATTTCGTTTTTACCAACACCTGAAGAAATTGCTGAGGTAATATTGTATCATTTTGAAAGAGTGGATTCGGCAGTTGCGAGTTTCGGTCAAGGTTGTGAGGGTGAACCGCTTTTGCGGGGAAAAGATATTGCTCGGGCGATTGGCCTCGTGCGGAGAAAAACATCCCGCGGTACAATTAATCTAAATACGAATGGATCAAAACCGCATGAAGTGAAGCGCCTTATTGACGCAGGTCTTGACTCAATTCGGATTAGTCTCAATTCTCCCACGCGAAAATATTACGATGTATATTTCCAACCCAAAGGATATTCCTTTGATGATGTTCTTCGTTCAATTGATATTGCGCTTACGAAAAACATTTTTGTTTCGATCAATCTTTTCTTTTTACCTGGATTTACAGATATGGAAAGCGAAGTGGAATCGCTTTTTGATTTTTTACAAAGATTTCCAGTTTCGATGATTCAAACCCGAAATCTCAACATCGATCCGGATCTATACTTGGAATCAGTAAATTGTGTCCAAACAAAGCCAATCGGCATTCGCGCGCTTATTAAACTGCTTTACGAAAAGTTTCCTCACCTTAAGATTGGGTATTACAATCCCCCGAAAGAGAAGTTCGACAGAAATTGACTAAGTTTTGTTCAATTGCAGTATCATTTCCCCGAAATAATAAAAATCATTTTTCGTATGGATGGCGAATTATTTGTAAACCGCCGTTCGAATCCGCAACGAATGCATATCCATTTGCAACAGCAACACCGCTTGCAGCGCCTGGTGTATCGCAAATATTGATGAGTTTCGGATTTAGGGGATTGGCCACATCGATGATGTGAAGTCCATCGAAACTGTTTGCAATAAATGCGTAATTCCCCCAAATGGTCACATGCAAAGTTTCACCGGGTGTATCGAGTGTTTTTAGCAGTTTAGGATTGCTTGGATCTACAACGTTTATTATGTGCAATCCCTTATCGTAATCGGCAACGTAGGCGATGTCTTTTGAAATAGCTACACCATATGCCCTACCGTTTGGATTGCAATTTCCTTTGAAAATTGGAGAAGCTGGATTAGAGATATCGACAATTTGCAAGCCGTAATATCCATCGGCAATGTATGCATTGGTTTTATCAATAACCACCTCGTATGAATTACCTGGCGTATCGTATTTCCCTTTAAAGATGGGATTTGAAGTATTAGTAATATCGATAATGTAAAGACCTTTATCATAGCTCGCTACATATGCATAATTACTTGCAATTGTAACTCCACAAGCTGAACCATCTGTATAATAACTACTCAACAGTTGGGGTTTTTTTAAATTAGTGATATCGATGATTTGCAAACCGGAAGATCCATCCGCAACATATGCGGTATTTGCACTAATTGCAATTCCCAATGCCAATGATGGAGTATTATATTCGCCGATAAAAGTCGGAAACAGCGGGTTTGAAATGTCGATAATTTGGAGACCAGAATCCCCACTCGCAATGTAAGCATAGTATCCATCAACAGTTACCTTATTTGCTTGATCGGGAGTATTATAACTTCCCCTAATTATGGGAGTTTTCGGAGCAGTGACATCGAGAATTTGGAGGCATTTTGATCCATCAGCCACAAATGCATAATTCCCGTTTATTGTAACATCCAAAGCGATGTCAGGTGTATTGTGTGTTCCACAGATGATGAGATTGGTGGGGTTTGTAATATCGATGATGTGGATCCCTAAATCGGCAACTGCTACACATGCGATATTTTTCGAAACTGCAACACCATACTCATTCCCTGGGGTATTAATGCTTCCTTTCATGATAGGATTTGTTGGTGTTGAAATATCAATTATCTGGAAACCTTTATCTTTATCGACAACAAGACCATAGGTAGATGAGATTGCTACATCAGTTATATAACCATTATTATTGAATTCGCTTATGATGGTTGGTTTGGCAGGGTTCGCTACATCAATTATTTGGAGTCCAGCATATCCATCGGCAATTAAGACATATTTATCGGACACTGCGACTCCCATTGCGATTCCAGGTGTATCGCATCTCCCTTTAAAGCTAGGGTTTAATGGCGTACTTACATCGACAATTTCTAATCCTTGATCCGATATGGCTACGTATGCATAGTTATTCATTATTGCAACCGCATAGGAAGAACTAAAAGTTTTATATTGTTTCTGTGGAGGGCTTGGATTCGAAGGGTTGGAAATATCGATAATACGTAATCCTTGATTATAATCGGCAACGTATGCATAGTTGCCAGAAATAGCAACATCAACTGCATCGCCAGGTGTGTCGATAGTCGTTTTCCTAATTGGATTAGATGGATTTGTAATGTCAACGATGTGAAGGCCAGCAGTGCCATCCGCAATATATGCATAATTTCCAGCAACGGCAACACCACTTGCTTGTCCATATATTCCAGGTGGATCATAATCAAAACTCCCTATTAAATTGGCATTGAATATTTTTGTTTTAAATTTCCAACTCAATTCTGAATGAAGTTCATTGCCCAAGGCATCTTTGATCGATTTTTTGATGTGAATGGTATGATCGCTGCCATTGAGCAAATATTTCCGTGGTACGAAAAAAACTGTTTTTTTGTCGGTACTCAACCAAATATATCCGCTTACGTTTTCATTTCGGTAGTTCAGTAATTGAATAGTATTTTCGTTGATGGTCTTTTCATCCATTTCTCTGTTAAAAGTTACAATAATTTCATTGTGTTCAGGAACATTTTGCTCGCCTATATAAGGCATTACAGGATATGCGATTGGGCGCGTATCGTCTTCAAATACTGTTACGTAAATGGTCGGCGTTGATACCCCGTTGTAGAGCGGATCATCGCTTTGAAGTGGGGGAAGTATTACCCTATGCCCCCGAGTTTCGCGAACGAGAAGATCATTGTAAACTGTTATGGACACTTCTTGGTCTTGGGAATAGTTTTCTGGAGTAAAAATGAGAATCTCTGGATCAAAGCGGAGCGTCTCTTCGATTCCAGGTGTGGTACAGAGTTGGTCAGCTTTCGAAAAATCGAGAAAGACATTCGATTCGGGTGGTGAAGAAAGATGTGCTTTAAAAATACCTGGAGTACCATTTCCGACGACAGAATCATATTCTGTAAAGCTAATGATGGTGGTACCAGTGACTAGTGCAAAATTCTTTCCAATAGTGCGCTTACATAAAAGCTCTCTTTTATATTCATCCATAAAACTATCAGAGCATGTTAAAAGCGTGAGGGGATAAACCATAAAAGCGATAAGGATTTTTTTCATGCAAAACCTCCAAGTTTTTAATATAGTGTATTTTGTGATAAAAATTATGTAGACTCCTGAAGAATATTTTTTTGCTGTTAATCAAAACTATTGCTTCGCTGGGGGAAATAACACGCGGCTTGAGAGTTTAAGCAAAGCAATGAGAATGAGAAACGAGTTGCTTAAATGAAATTTTTCGCAATTCCACGCGTAATATAATAATATAAAAACGTTATGCATTTGTCAAGTAAATGGAATGTTACATGAATTATAAATTTATACATTATGAAAAATGACGAGATGGTATTTTTCACGATATTTGCGCGATGATTCGATGTAAAGTATTTTGTTGGATTTATAACATTACACTGGTTTTCAAATATCGAATTGACAAAAAGTTTCTAAGAAATTGTGAGTAGTATTTATGAAGATTGCAATTACAGGAAAAGGAGGGGTAGGCAAAACGACAATTGCTGCTGCGATCTCACTCATTTTAGCAGAAAAAGGTTATCGCGTGTTCGCAATCGATGCTGATCCCGATTCGAATTTAGCCTCTGCGCTTGGTATCCCTTGCTCCGCACACAATAAAATTGTACCAATATCGTGCGAAAAACAACTTATTGAGCAGCGTACCAATTCGCCACAAGGAGGAATGTTTAAACTTAATCCCGATGTTTCTGATATCGTCGATAAATTTGCCTTTTGCCATCGAGGTGTGAATTTACTAATGCTTGGTGCTGTACAAAAGGGCGGCGGTGGGTGCGCATGTCCCGAAAACGCATTCCTCCGTTCGTTGGTACAAGAATTGGTATTGCGCAGGAATGAGTGCGTGATTCTCGATATGGAAGCTGGAATAGAACATTTAGGCAGAGCCACAGCACGAGGTGTTGATGCATTTATTGCAGTTGCAGAACCAGGTGTGCGTTCCATTGAAACGGTGCGACGAATTTCACACATGGCAGTGCAAATTGGGATTTCAAAAACATATGTGGTGCTCAATGGGATAAGGAATGATGATGATCGTAAATTTTTTCAATCGTATCTGTCTGAATTTGAAGTCCTTGCTGAGGTTCCATACCATGAATCCATTCGGGCAAATGATAGAGATGGGCGAAGCGTCATAGATGATCTCCCCAAGGATATCCGTTCTTGTTTTGATGATTTGGCAGTTAAACTTTTGACAAAATTTTCTTGACCGATTGCTTATGAACAATTTGACATAAAATTTTGTACACTGCCACAGTGCATTGCGTGAAGAAAGTTCTTTTTTCACGTGCGAAAAAATAATTATTACCAATCCTGCAACGAGGTGTACGAAATGCACAGCATATTTGCAACTGCTATTGGGAGCTTCCCCCATGATGATGTCCAAAAGGCGATTAAAATTATTATTGATACGCTACCTGATGCACCGGTGTGGCCTCAACTCCCAAAAATTGGGTTAACCGAACAAATGGAAATACAATATTCCGAAGGGATGCCGCGTGCAATTATCGATTCAGAAAAAGGTAAATTGGTTTTCAATACCACTGGGGATTATTCTGAGGAATTAGCACAGTTTTATGAAGCATACATGAATGCCACTGAAGGTGATGGCAATTTCGAGCCTTTTGCGATTTCGCCGCAATTTTCGAAAGGAATATATGCATTGGAAGCACAAATCGCTCAAGAAAGAAAAAAATATCCATACGTAAAAGTGCATACAACAGGTCCGTGTTCGTTTTCGCTAACCGTCGTTGATGATAAAAAACGCGCGATATACTACAACGAAGAATTTCGCGATGTCATAGTAAAGGCACTCGCAATGAAATCGCGCTGGCAAATAAAAAAGTTTTCACCATTTGCAAACAAAATTATCTGTTTTATCGATGAACCTATTTTAACTGCTTTTGGTTCATCAACGTATATCGCGGTTAAGCGGGAAGATGTAATCTTGCTAATAAAAGAAATGGTCGATGCTATCCACGCCGAAAATGCAATCGCAGGAGTCCACTGTTGCGGAAATACTGAATGGCCATTACTCGTTGAAGCGGGGGTCGATATGGTGAATTTAGATGCATACCTGTATGGTGAAACAATTTCATTATATCCCGATGCGGTGAAGAGTTTCATTGCAAAAGGAGGTATAATCGCCTGGGGAATAGTCCCCACATCTGTGCACATCCGAGAAGAAGACGCGCTTTCTCTTGCAAAGAGATTGGATTCATTGCTAAATTTGCTCGCTGCAAAAACGAATATGCCAAAGGAATTGCTCTTTGCCCATTCGATTGTAACCCCTTCGTGTGGCACGGGTTCGATGTCAATTGACGATGCGGAACGAGTTTTTTTTGTTCTCAAAGAACTTACGGATTTTCTGAAAACGCAGTAACGTGGAATGGAGATCATGCCATTTTTGGTTGCAATTACAGGCAAGGGGGGAACCGGGAAAACGACAATTTCAGCACTTATTGTGCTCGCATTGACACGGATGGGCAAAAAGCCCGTTCTCGCAGTAGATGCAGATCCCAACTCTTGTCTTGATCGTGCACTTGGGGTAAAAGTAAATAAAACAGTGGGCACAGTGCGCGAAGATGCGCGAATTATCGCATCGGAATATCCGGCATCGTCAAAAAGAGAACTCATTGAGCTAAAGGTTTCTGAAAGCCTTGTGGAAGGAAACGAC